>JAFDFH010000121.1 GCA_019309945.1 Deltaproteobacteria bacterium | reverse complement strand
AAAGCACGATTGCCGTACTTTGGCGGAAATATCTGATTCTTGCATCAAACATGGCTTTAAAATGCGCTTTTTCCTAACAGTCTTCAGCCTTCAGCCTATCCACCTGAGTAGTTATCCATAATTTGCAGAAAGTTCAAGGGAGAAATTAAACCGCTTCCTGGCACCATTAACATTTTGTCGAGGCGCTTGCATCCATTAATTGAACTTGCAAAGCCCAATCCCTTATGTTAACTAGTGCCTGAACGACCATCTAAGTAAATACCATAGGGAGTAGCAAGCGATGAATACGATAGACCATCTTGAAAAAAGGAGACTCTTTGACCAATTAACTGAAGAAGAACTGAACCGCTTCATGGAAAAATTCCGAAAAGAGAGCTTTAAAGCCGGTGCGCTTGTCTTTAAAGAAAACGACGTGGGAAGCACCTTATACGTTGTTGCCAAAGGCACCGTTTCCATGAAAAAGCATATCACCGGAGATGTTGAAAAGAAGCTCTTTATCGCTCAGGAAGGGTTAATCTTTGGTGAATTCAGTTTCCTGGATAGTGGAATTCGGTCCGCTTCCGCTTTTGCAGAAGAAGACACAGATCTTCTCTGCCTGGAACGCAGCGATTTTGACACCTTCATACTGGAAAATCCGGGTGCGGGCGCCAAGCTTTACAAAAACCTGATAAACATCATTGTTAAACGTCTACGGCGCACGAACGAGGCCTATCGGGATGCAATCCGGTGGGGTCTTGATTTAACGGGGACACCCACGTTGAATTTTCATTATTTAATCACCGAGGATGTCGATGTATGTATCGAACTGACATCTAATCGGACCATTGAGGGAAAAGTGCTTCAACTCGAAACAAGTGATGCCGGTTATCAGGTAATTATTATCGATAGAGATGGCAAGCCGGTAATCATACCTTATCATGCGGTTGTTTCAGTGACTAGTGTTCAGTAAATCTGTCAAACGCGTCCCAGAAGTTTGACCGTATCGAATCCGTTTCCTTTAGAATTTCGTGTCGAGCATTTGAAATGACAATATATTGGCAATTTGCCATGGCTGAACAGATGTTTTTCTGGGCCTTGACCGCAATGACCTTGTCTGAACCGGCACTTACGATCAGAACAGGAATTTTTATCTGCCCGGCATAACCGGATTTTTTTAGTATATCGATTGATTCGAAAGTCGCCTCAAGCCATCCGTATGTTAACCCACCTAAAGCAAGATCGGGGTTTTTTTCAATCTCTTTTTTTTGATCCATAAAACGAACAGGATCTGAAGTAAATCGGTTGCCTTTAAACGACATCTCGCGTGAATTGTATCCGCCTGAATTAAATACGTAGGCGCTATCCAAACCCCCTTTAATTTTACGCCGTGTCACGAACCTGGCAATCGGCCTGACAATGGGTGATGGTAAGATATCGATCATTGGCGAAACAAGCACAGCCTGGTCAAATACCTCGGGATGGTCGTGCAGAAAACGGAGGGCGATATGTGCGCCCATTGAATGTGCCAGGACGATTAAATGTGAACGCGTTTTTGGTTTAACGATTTGACCGACAAATAATTCCAGATCTTTTAAATAGTCATCGTAAGTTCTTATATATCCTTTATGCCGATCGGATAGCAATCGTGTTGACAGTCCCTGACCCCGCCAGTCAAAACTGTAAACATCAAAGCCTCGGCGATTCAGATCGGTTATCGTTTCATCGTATTTTTCCATAAACTCTGTTCTACCGTTAAGAATTAGCACCCTACCACGAGCGGCTCCGATTCCACATGGCCAAACGCCGTAACGTATGGAAATCTTATCCTGGGTCGTCATGAAATCAAATGGCGAAGAAGCATTTTCTTGAGCCATTAAAAGACCTCCTGAAAAAATTAAAACAGCGAAACAATCCATTAAATATCGTGCTACCCGCACATTAATTCCAAAAAAATTAATCTTTCGCTCTCCTCCAAATCCAAAACGATAGGTTGAGGTTGCCGGAAAAATTAAATAGTGCCCATCCATAAATGGTCTTTTTGCCCAATATCCGCGTTATGCTCAAAAAATAATCCTCGGAATATCAAACATATGCCTGTGGTTATTTTTTCCGCAGGCCTTGATCTTAAACAAAAATCCTCATTTATGGATGGACACTAAATAATAACCATGAAATGTTCCTTGTTTAATGTCAATATTTATATAATAGTAAACATTAAGTAACTACTCACGTAGTCAGGCTGAAGCTGTTTAGACTGAAGCTGAAGGGGTCAGAAAAGCACGATTGCCGTACTTTGACGGAAATATCTGATTCTTGCATCAAACAAGGCTTTAAAATGCGCTTTTTCCTAACAGTCTTCAGCCTTCAGCCTATCCACCTAAGTAGTTACCAGCATTAATTCATTAGCAGGAAAAAAATCATGTTTACCGAAAAACAACTGAACAGATATGCCGAAGTACTTTTGTGGGGACTTGAAACAGCCCGAACCGGCAAATTTAAAAAAAACGATATTGTCCTTATTCGTTATAACATGCCGGCTATAAGACTTGCTGAAATCCTTTATGCCAAGCTGTTGGATTGGGGAATGAATCCCGTCCAGCGTTTAGGACTCAACTCCACAATGGAACGAAATTTATTTAAACTTGCAAACACCAAACAGCTTATGTTCCAACCCCCCGGCGATGAAGAACTTTTCAGGAATCTAAATGGAAGCATTTACCTGCATGCCCCTGAATCGATAACGCACCTGGGGGATATCGATCCAAACAAAATTGGAAAGGCGGCCGTGGCCAGAAAATATTTGCGGGATATTCTTGATAAGCGTGATGAACAAGGGACTTTTGGCTGGACGCTATGTATTTATCCCACATCAGAACTGGCAAGACATGCGAAACTCTCCATGCAAGAATATACGGATGAGATTGTAAAAGCGTGTTTTTTGAACAAAGTAGCGCCAGTTTCCGCCTGGCAAAATATTTTTAAAAACGCGATTTCGATCAAAAAATGGCTAAACCGAATGCGCGTAAAATTTTTTCACATCGAATCCGAAAATGTGGATCTGGAAATTACGCCCGGAGAGAACCGGAGATGGATCGGCATTTCCGGACACAACATCCCCAGCTTCGAAATATTTCTTTCACCGGACTGGAGAGGGACTCGAGGAAAATACTACGCGAACCAGCCCTCTTACCGCAACGGTAATTATGTAAAGGGTGTTAAGCTAGCGTTTGAAAGAGGTATTGCAGTTAAAATAGAGGCACAGGTGGGAGAAGAATTTTTAAAGAAACAGCTTTCCATGGACAAAGGGGCAAATAAATTGGGTGAATTTTCCCTTACCGACAAAAGATACTCGAAGATCAATCGGTTCATGGCAAACACACTCTTTGATGAAAATTATGGCGGAAGATACGGTAACTGCCACGTGGCTTTAGGTGCTTCTTATGCGGACACCTATGCTGGAGATACGCGAGGATTGACCAAAGAGATTAAAAAACAACTTGGATTTAATGACTCCGCCCTCCACTGGGATCTTGTGAACACTGAAAATAAAAGGGTTGTCGCTCATCTTGTATCGGGTAAAAAAATCACAATCTATGAAAACGGAATGTTCACAAATTATTAAAATATTGAGCCAGTTCCAAAATGTTTCAGTTTGTTCAAGGTCAAGGAAGGCAAAAATTTTAACCGCAGGAATACATTGAGTATTTCGAGGATTAAAATTTGAGTCTGACGCGGAGATTGGGCAAAATGGGACGTTTTTGAATTGGCTCTATCGGATCATGGAATGCGCTGGGTTCACCTGAAGAAAAGGTGTATTCGATCGCCCCTTAGTACAAAAGCATGAAGGCCAAATTTCTAATTTCTAATTTCAACGTTCCGTGAACGGTTACAATTTTTTAGACCTTATATTTACCAAAATCGTCCGTAGAAAGTTTTGAGAGATATTCTGCCCATTTTTTTCCCTCTTTGCTTTTATCCAATGCTTCGCCATCATCGGGGACCATTTTTGACTTTTCGATAACCTTCTCGTGAACATAAATGGGAGCACCAAACCGAAGCGCAATGGCAATCGCATCGCTTGGACGGGCATCCATACTGAAATCTTTTTCATTGAAACTGAAAAAAATTTCAGCGTAAAAGGTATTATCTCTTATATCACATACCTCTATCTTGGTTACTTTTATCAGTAGATGGTCCATAAAATTCTTAAAAAGATCATGGGTCATGGGACGTTCGAATTTGATATCCTGAAGGACCGAAGCAATCGAGGTGGCCTCGAGTAACCCGATCCATATGGGTACGGAACGCTCATCTTCCTCTAATTTTAAGATAATAATCGGCGTATTCGATGCCGGGTCCATGGTCATTCCCGCTATGCTTACCTTATGCAGCATAACAATTTTCTCCTTTCAAGCCACATGATTTGGGTTCAATTTGAAGCAATGAGACCTTTGCAAAACGCCCCTTTTTGCCCAATTTCTGTGTCAGGCTCAAATTTTAATCCTCGAAATACTCAATGTATTCCTGTGGTTAAAATTTTCGCCTTCCTTGAACTTGAACAAAAATGAGCATTTTTCAAAGGTCTCGCAATTGGCCCCCAAGTGAATGGGGAAATGCTTTCTCAATTCTGACTTTAGCCATCTTACCCGTCAAGTTATCATTACAGGGCATACCATCATCCCCCGGGATAAAATTTACAATCTTATTTGTTGATGTTCGTCCTGTCCACTGAACAGCCGGATGACGCTCACGCTGCAAACCGAATTCGGTCTTCTGAATTCCGGTAGTCTGCTTTTTGCTTAAACCTTCAACAAGGATGAATTCAACAGTTCCCACCAACGATTCGTTTTTTTGGGTGGTAAAATTTTCCTGCAAGGCCAGCAACATCTGAAGTCGCTCTTTTTTCTCCGGTTCAGTGATCTTACCCGGCAACTCTGCTGCGGTGGCATTGGGACGATTTGAATATTTAAACGCATAAAGACTATCATATACCACCGTTTTAATCAAATCTATGGTTTCTTCAAATTCAGCTCTCGTTTCCCCTGGAAAACCGACAATTATATCCGAGGTAATCGCAATATCCGAACAAAAACTTCGCAGTTTATCAATTTTTTCAAGGTACTGTTCCCGGGTATATTTCCGGTTCATCTGTTTCAGGACACGGTTTGCCCCTGATTGAACAGGCAGATGAATATGGTTGCACAATTTTTCAAAATTTCGAAACCCATCGATAAGATCATCCGAGAGATCCTTTGGATGCGAAGTGGTGAACCTGATTCTTTTCAGATCGTTGATTTCATTAACACGGGATAGTAGCTGCGTAAAGGAACACAGGCCCTCTTTTTTTCCATAACTATTTACATTCTGGCCAAGCAGCGTCACCTCACGTACACCCGATTCCACAAGCAAGCGGATTTCCTTAATAATGCTCTCAGGATCCCGACTTCTTTCCCTGCCTCTCACATAGGGAACCACACAATATGTACAGTAATTGTCACACCCCTGCATGATCGTCACAAAGCTTGTAGCGCTTCCATCGATTTGAGAATCGATAAAGGGTTCCATGGAATCCGTTGCCTTTTTCATTCCAACATCGACGATTCGACATCTTTTGGACTCAATGCGCAGGATCATCCCGGGCAAACGATCCACCGCATGGGTTCCAAAAACCAGATCTAGAAAAGGTACCCGTTTAAGAATCTTTTCACCTTCCTGCTGCGCCACACATCCCCCCACCCCAATAATAAGATCCGGCTTTTTTCTTTTCAAACCGGCCAGACGCCCCAAAAAACTGAACGCTTTCTGCTCCGCCTTTGCTCTGATTGCACATGTATTGACAATAATCAAATCCGCCCTTTCCAGCAGGGGCGTCGTTTTGTAGCCCAATGGTTTTAAACCTTTTGCAATCTGCTCGGAGTCATAAACATTCATCTGACATCCAATGGTATTTATGTATAGGTACTTGGTATGCATAAAAAAAATTGTTCGTCCCTAAATAGTGCCCATCCAGAAACGGTTTTTTTGCCCGATCTCTGCGTTATGCTCAAAATTTTATCCTCGGAATATCAACTATATACCTGCGGTAAAATTTCTCGCAGGCCTTGATCTCGAACAAAAATCCTCGTTTCTGGACGGACACTAAATAGCGGAAGCAGGTTCAATCATAATATCATTTTTAAGGTCCTGAAGAATCATTTCCACATCGCCTTCACAGCCTGGAGAAATATGGAACACCACACGACCGGATTTAGGATCGGTTGTTTCTAATACCGCAATCCCGTCATAAGCCTCAAAGATAAACCTTAAAAAAGAGATTTCTTTTCGATCCACTCGGTAATATTTTTTTGTTGTTTCCATAAAACCCAAGGATTACCCATCAATTTATGACATCCGTGTGCGCCAGGGGTCACAGATTAAAGTAACAAACCTAACCCGGACAAGCCGGAACCAAAAATATTTGCCACAAAGACGCTAAGGCACAAAGGATATACTTATTATTCTTTCTTCGTGACTTGGTGCCTTAGTGGCAGAATGGAAAAAATGTTACCACAAAAAACACAAAATTTACAACTAAGTAACTAAAAAAATCGACTCCAATTTTCGTGGGAATATTTTTAAGTATAACCAAATCACTTTATTTTTCAATAAAAAATTCCGGATGGCGTAGCGGGCCTACCGGAACATATTGAGAAGTTACATGGAATTGGATATTGTTCCAATAACAATTATAGGATATATGGCCTTTGTATGAAAAAACGCTGGCAAATCCATCACCCCGATGCTCCTGCAGTTCAAACCATCTGTAACGCCTTAAAATGCAACCCTGTTACAGCGATGATCCTCGTTAATCGAAAGATCGTTTCTGAAAAGGATGCTTACGCTTTTCTTAACCCTTCACTGAACAATATCCGCCCGCCGTTTGCAATCAAAGATATTGATGCTGCCGTGCATCGTATCTATGAAGCGCTTACCCGTCATGAAAAAATTTTAATTTTCGGGGACTATGATGTTGACGGAATCACTGCCACAACGATTCTTTTAGAGTTTTTTCAATATACCGGTGCCAATGTTTCATATTATATCCCGCACCGGTCAAAGGAAGGCTATGGATTGCAAATCAACCATATTACAGATGAAGCATTGCCCCAAGGGATCAATCTTATTATCACGGCGGACTGTGGATCTCACAGCCACGATGC
>JAFDFH010000120.1 GCA_019309945.1 Deltaproteobacteria bacterium | reverse complement strand
ACCAGGTTTTTTTATATTTAAATAAACCGTAATAATTACAATTGAACCAAGAAATTTTAAAAACCGAATCCTGACCCCTTACTTCTGACCTCTGCCTCCTGACCTCCGATCTCCGACCTCTGACCTCCGACCTCTGACCTCTGGACCCCGAACTACCCATCTTCATCTTCAATACGGATAAGAACAGGCGCATCACCCACGATGTCAAGGGCCGTAATTTCTGCTAACGCTTTTCTCACATCCGCTTCTTTGGAGAGATGTGTGAGCATCACAATGGGAACGGAGCCACTCGTTTTGCGACCTTTCTGGTGCACAGTCTTAATGCTGATACCATAATTGCCCAAAATGCCCGCTATTTTCGAAAGAACCCCGGGCTGATCCAGGGCGGAAAACCTGACATAATAGTGGGTTAATATTTCATCAAGAGGCATTAGGGGAATATGTCGGATATGATCCATTTGGTATGCAAGCAAGGGGATCCTGCTGTTTACGCCTGACAAAATATTCCGGGAAATATCAACCGTGTCGCTGATGACAGCGCTTGCCGTGGGCATCATACCTGCTCCATGCCCGTAAAGGAGGATGTCGCCGACGGCATCACCGGAAATCGTAATGGCATTCAGGGATCCATTCACGTTGGAAAGAAGATTGTCAAAAGGAATCATGGTGGGATGGACCCGTGCTTCAATTGCATCGCCATGGTCCTTGCTAATCGCCAGAAGCTTAATTTTGTATCCGAATTGACTCGAATATTCAATATCAAGGGGTGTTATCCTGGATATTCCTTCAGTATAAATATCTTTAAAATTCATTCCGGTGCCATAGGCCAGACATGCTAAAATAGCCAGTTTGTGGGCGGTGTCGAACCCCCCTACATCCAGGGTTGGATCTGTTTCGGCAAACCCGTTTGCCTGGGCCTCGGCGAGGGCGGATGCAAAGCTACTTTTTTCGTCTGAGATTTTCGATAAAATATAGTTACATGTCCCATTTAAAATGCCCGTCATCGACTTTATGTGGTTTCCGACCAGGGATTCCCGTAATGCTTTGATGATCGGCATGCAGCCGCCGACGCTGGCTTCAAAGGCAAGATCAATCCCTTTTTCAGCTGCTGCCTTAAATATCACATCACCCTGGCTGGCCAGAAGCGCCTTATTTGCGGTCACCACCGGCTTTCCGTGCTCTATGGCCCTTAATATCAGCTCCCTGGCAATCCCTTCGCCTCCGATCATCTCAATGATGATGTCAATTTCAGGATCATCGACCACTTGCTGAGCGTCGGTAATCAGAACCCCGTCATCAAATGTTAGGCCCCTATCTCTTTTTACATCGATATCGGCAACGCGTCTCAATATCAAATCAGCTCCCACCCGGGAGCTGATGAGGTTTTTGTTTTCGATAAGCATTTTGGCGACACCCGTTCCGACGGTTCCACAGCCGAGCAATCCGATATTAATCTTTCGCATTCAAACAGCTCCTCTTATGGACGTTTCTAAAAATCTCATAGGATTTTTCTGATCCCCCTGACGGCCTGATTAATACGCATATTATTTTCAATAAGCGCAAAGCGGACGTATTCATCACCGTACTCGCCAAATCCCAGTCCCGGGGAAACGGCGACCTGGGCTTCGTTAATCAGGAATTTTGTAAATTCCACCGAACCCATATGGGTATATTTAGCAGGGATTTTTCCCCACACGAACATTGTCCCTTTAGGCGATTTGATATCCCAGCCAATGCGTCTTAAACCGGAAATAAGCGTGTCTCTTCGCGTTCGATAGGTCTCAACGATTTCCTTAACACATTCCTGCTGATCTTTTAGATTGTTTTTGGCGTCCTGTTCATCAATCCCACTTAACGCAATGATTGATGCGATCTGAATCGGTTGAAAAATTCCGTAATCAAGGTAACTTTTTATTCTCCGCAAGGCCTCCACCGTTTCCTTATTCCCAACACAAAAACCGACCCGCCAGCCGGGCATGCTGTAACTCTTGGAAAGCGAATAAAATTCCACGCCCACGTCCTTGGCACCTTTAACCTGGAGAAAGCTTGGGGCTTTATACCCGTCAAATACAAGATCTGCGTAGGCGAAGTCGTGAATGATCATTATGTCATGTTCCTTGGCAAAATCTACAATTTTTTCAAAAAAACGGATATCCACGACTTCTGTAGTAGGATTGTGGGGATAACTTAAAATTAAAACCTTGGGCTTGGGCCAGGTCTGTTTGGTCGCATGCATCAGGTTTTCGAAAAAATCGGAATCCGGTCCCAACGGTATTCCGCGCACATCACCGCCGGCAATGATGGCTGAATAGGGGTGAATGGGATAGGTCGGAGTTGGTGTAAACACCACATCACCGGGACGGATTGTAACAAGGATCAGATGTGACATGCCCTCCTTGACCCCTATGGTAACGATTGCCTCCGTGTCCGGATCAATATCCACATCAAACCGGCGTTTATACCAGCTTGCAATGGCCATTCGCAACTTTGTAATACCCATGGATGCTGAATACCTGTGATTGTGCGGTTTTTGAGAAGCTTCCATGAGTTTTTCTACAATATGCGCGGGCGTGCCAAGATCGGGATTCCCCATGCCCATATCAATAATATCATTTCCAGCATGTCTTGCATTCATTTTAATCTTATTAACGGTTGCAAATACATAGGGCGGCAGTCGATCAAGTCTTGCAAATTCTCTCATTTTAGTCACCTTTTCTGAAATTAGCATGAATGGCAATTGTAAATGGTAGATACAATAAGAGCCGTCCGGTTGTCAAAAAAATTGTTTTGACTTTTAAGCCAATGCGGTTTAAATTTCTAATGTTTTAATGGGTTTTGGGACCTCTGAAAATCATTCCAGTGTGTTCGAGTTTTATAAAAATGCCCCTGTTTAGAAGTAAACTTAACCCATGGCGACAAGCTCGGTAGGCACTATTTAAATGGCTTGGCACCTCAGCAATCTGAGTCTGATGTAAAAACGGAGCAAAAGCAAATGGTTTTCGGAGGTTTCGAGGTTGAAATAATTATTCGGAGTTATAAATGAAAAAATCTCTTACGTATGCAGATGCGGGTGTTGATATTGACAAAGGCAACACCTTGGTAAAAGCAATAAAAAAGATTGCAAAACAAACACCCCGATCTGGCGTTATGGGTGAAATCGGTGGCTTTGGAGGCCTTTTTTCGCTCAATCTCACCAACATCGAAAGACCCGTCCTGGTCAGTTCAACTGATGGCGTCGGAACCAAGCTTAAAATTGCTTTCATGATGGACAAACATGACACGATAGGCATTGATCTGGTTGCCATGTGTATCAACGACATTGCCGTCCAGGGAGCAAAACCGCTTTTCTTTCTCGATTACATTTCAATGGGCAAGCTGAAAATAAAGACTGCCACGGATATTATAAAGGGAATCGGTGAAGGTTGCAAAATGGCCAAGTGTGCCCTTATTGGTGGTGAAACTGCCGAAATGCCTGGATTTTACAAGCAAAAGGAATATGATCTGGCGGGCTTTGCAGTAGGCATCGTTGATAATAACAAAATTGTTGATGGATCGGAAATTCATGTCGGTCATCAGGTGATTGGTTTTGCATCCAGTGGACTTCACAGTAACGGATATTCCCTGGTCCGCAAGATTTGCTTTGATAATCTAAAGTTAAAGATTGATAGCCATGTACCTGAGCTTGGCAAAACAATCGGAGAAGAACTTCTGACGCCGACGATAATATATTCGGAAACGATTCTTCACCTTATTCGGGATCTTCCCGTCCGTGGGCTTGTCCACGTAACCGGCGGGGGGATACCGGAAAACCTGATCCGTATTATACCCCAAACGTGTCAAGTTGTATTGATAAGAAACAGTTGGGATACACCACCGATTTTCCCTTTTTTACAAGAAGCCGGCAATATATCCGAAAGCGAAATGATGCGGACCTTTAACAATGGTATCGGCATGATTGCCGTGGTTCCCCAGAGGGCTGCGCAGGATATGCTTGAACGGCTCAGTGCCATGAATGAAAAAGCGTTCGTTATCGGCGAAATCGTTGAAAGAAAAACATCAGATAGCGGGATCAAATGGGTTTAATGATGCTGGCGCGCCACGATGAAAAGGAAAAAAAAGCCGGCTTATTAAAAAATATCCAAAATAAATTTTTGAGCCTGATAAACTGGATTGCAAAGGGTCAGCAGAAGAAGGGGATTAATTGTAAAGCCTGAACGCTTAAATCAAAACCACCCGGTAGGTGAAAAAATGGTTGTCAAATCGATGATTCCTTAAAAATACCAAACACTTGATGCATTCGTAAACCGTCGAATGCATCAAGTCTGATTGTATAAAAAATGGGCCAGGACGCTTAGCCACAGGTGAATGTAAATGAATTCACATAGGGCTCCTGGCCGTTTTTTATGTAGATCTAAACAATCATCGAGATATAAAGCCCTTGGATAACATGATCATTTTAGGCATAGAAACATCCTGCGATGAAACTGCGGCGGCCGTGGTCGTTAACGGCGATACGATTCTATCTTCAATCGTAACATCCCAGATTGCCGTCCATCATCCATATGGCGGCGTTGTTCCGGAACTCGCTTCCAGGAAACATATCGAGGCCATTGTACCGGTTGTAAATGAAGCAATCCGGGCATCCGGTATGGAGATAAAACAACTTAATGCCATTGCCGCAACCCAGGGTCCAGGTTTAATCGGGTCACTACTTGTCGGCTTCTCCTACGCCAAGGCCTATGCTTACGCCCTTGATATACCCTGGACGGGTGTGAATCATCTTGAGGGCCACATCAACTCCGTCTTCCTGGAACCAGATCCACCCCCATTTCCTTTCGTGGCCCTTTTGGCATCCGGCGGTCATACCAGTATTTACCTTGTCAGATCCCATACCCTGCTTCAACCGATGGGACAAACCCTTGACGATGCTGCCGGAGAGGCATTTGACAAGGTGGCCAAGATGCTCGGTTTCGGGTACCCGGGGGGAGGTGTGATTGACAGGCTTGCGCAAGCGGGTGATCCGGAAAAAATCGCTTTCCCAAGGACCTACCTGAACAAATCCAACTTTGACTTTAGCTTCAGCGGTATCAAGACCGCTGTAAACCGATACATTCAGACCCACCCGAATGAATATAAAGTTCAAATTCCGGATATAGCGGCAGGATTCCAGGAAGCCGTAGTCGAGGTTCTGTCTTACAAGGTTGTCCATGCCGCAATGGAAGCGGGCTGTGACCACATTGCAATCGTTGGAGGTGTGGCGGCAAACAATCGGCTGAGAGAAAAGGTAAGACAAGAGGCCGATTCACATGGATTTTCCGTCCATATACCTTCGACCCCGCTTTGCGGAGACAATGCCGCCATGATTGCCGCTGCCGGGTATCACCAGTTACGGCAGGGAAAAATATCAAACAGGAGCGACGACGTCTATTCAAGGATGAGGTTATAGGTGATGGGCCGATAACTTATATTTCTTTTTCAACCTGATTATTCTCTCCAAAGAAGACGCTGCTTTTTCTTTGGCCTCTGTCGAATCCGAGATTATTCTTAGTATTTCTTCAAAGGCCCCTTCAATTTTCGGACTCCGGTGGCATATTAAAGCGATATCGATATCCGCAGATAAAACCTGCTTCATCATTACTTTAATATCATAATTACCAATCATGGCCCCCATATCCAGGTCATCCGTTAAAACGATCCCCTCAAACCCTATTTGATCCCGTAATAAATCCTTTGCAATCCTTGGTGACAGGCTTGCCGGCCACTCCGAATCGATTTGAACATAAAGGGCGTGTGACAGCATGATGCCCGCAACTTGATGTTTGACGGCAGCCTCGAACGGCACAAGATCAGAAGATTCCAGGGCGGCCAAATCGATATTGAGTCGCGGCATTTCTATGTGCGAATCCAAAGTTGTACGGCCGATTCCCGGAAAATGTTTCGCCACCGCCATGATTCCACCCTGCTGCATATGATCGATCACGAGTGTACCCATCGTCGACACCCAACCTGGATCATATCCAAAAACCCGGTCGGCCATGACAATCTGAATCTCTTCGGCGGCCACGTCCATGACAGGGGCCATGTTCATATTGACTCCGATTTCAGCCAGTTCGAATGCCGTTACCTTTGCAAAACGGACCGCGTCTTCTTCTCCTTCCAGATGGGGATTGCCTGGGAACTGCGTAAATGGTTCTTTCAGGCGGGCCACCTGCCCGCCCTCCTGATCGATGGCAATCAATAATGGCGGCTGCTGCCTTGACAAAGCATATTTCTGAACCGATGCACATAACTGTCTGATTTGATCCGGATCGGATAAATTTCTTGAAAAAAGGATGATCCCGCCAACTTTTATCGTATCAATCAAAAACTTGAGATCCGAGTTTAAATCGGTGCCGTCAAACCCAACCATCAGCCGTTGTCCGGCCATCTGTTCATCTGAAAATGATTCAATCTGCATACCTATTACCACAACTTAAGTCTGATGAATTCTTGACGGTCTCGTAAAAAGTCCAACTTCTGCGTTATGCTGCATTTTGTAATCATTCAGCGTACGATAAGTACGCCTCATGATTACAAAATTTGCACGCCTTGAATTTAAACTTTTTTCGAAACCGTCTAAATCGGACTTTTTACGAGTTCATCAATTCTTAAAAACTCTAATTTTCCTTAATTCTAAAATGTGATGTAATCGTATCATATTAAAATAATTTGTAATACCTGAATTCCTAAATCCCTGAATCCCTAAATTCCTAAATGCCTAAATCATCGCCAACAACCGTCAACTCACCTTCTTAACTGATATTTCCTTACCGCCTTATTATGATCTTTAATATTCGTGGAAAATTTATGGGTTCTGTCCTTTTTCGAAACAAAGTATAGAAATCGGGTGGCGGCCGGGTATAAAGCCGCTTCCAGGGCTTTAGCGCCGGGGTTGGCAATCGGTCCGGGGGGCAGCCCCCTGATTCTATAAGTATTGTAAGGTGTCTTTGTGGACAGGTGCTTTCGGGTAAGATTCCCGTCAAAATCCGTTATACCATAGATAACCGTCGGATCACTTTCAAGGCGCATCCTTTTCTTCAGCCGATTGTGAAATACCGAGGAAATCAGCGGGCGCTCAGAAGGCGCACCGGTCTCTTTTTCAATAATGGATGCAAGCGTCACGACCTGATGAATCGATAGGCCAA
>JAFDFH010000119.1 GCA_019309945.1 Deltaproteobacteria bacterium | reverse complement strand
CCAGACCTCCTTCCGGGGTTCTTTGTCTTTCAATAAACGTAATGCCTGTACAAACCATTTGCGAGTGTCGGCCGGATGAATAACAGCGTCGATGTACTGTTTGGAGGCCGAATAATACGGGCTGGTAATGGCGCCCTGGTATTCTTCAATCTTTTGTTGGATAACCTTCTCCGGATCTTCCGCATCATTGATCTCTTTGCGATATAAAATTCGAACGGCCGCCTCAGCCCCCACCATGGCGAATTCAGCCGTGGGCCAGGCAAACAATAAATCTGCGCCGCTTTCATGGCAGCACATGGCAGGTATGGCACCGCCGTAATATTTTCTGACCACACAGGTAATCTTCGGAACCGTGGCCTCGGAAAAGGCATAGAGCATTTTCGCGCCATGGCGAATGATGCCCAATTTTTCCTGGTCGACCCCGGGCAAATATCCGGGAACATCGGCAAACACCAAAAGCGGTATATTGAAGCAGTCGCAGAATCGGATGAACCGGGCGGCTTTATCGGCTGCATCGATATCGATGGTCCCCCCGAGATAGTACGGCTGGTTCGCCACGATTCCCACGGAATGACCATCCAGGCGCCCGAAGCCGACGAGAATGTTCCGCGCAAACAGGGGATGAATTTCGAAGAATTCCGGCCCGTCCAAAACCTCCCGCACAACCTCGCCCATGTCATATGTTTTACGGGGATCCGCCGGTACAATCTCTATCAGACGGTCATTGGATCGAAACGGATCATCCGAACTTTCAATAACCGGGGCCTTTTCCCGGTTGTTCGGGGGTAAATAGGACAGCAGTTTCTTGATAATCCCAAAGCATTCGAGTTCGTCTTTGGCCTCCAGGTGCGCAACGCCCGATTGCCGGGTGTGGACCCGGCTTCCCCCCAATTCCTCAAAGCTAACGGTCTCACCGGTTACGGCTCGGATCACCTCCGGTCCGGTGATAAACATCTGGGCCGTTTTTTCAACCTGAATGATGAAATCCATCAACGCGGGCGAGTACACGCCGCCGCCCGTGCAGGCGCCCATGATCGCCGCAATTTGCGGAATCACCCCGGAACACTGGGTATTTTCGAAAAACATCCGACCGTAGCCGGATTCATTTTGCATGCCGTCCTGCAGCCGTCCACCGCCACTTTCATAGAGCCCGATGACCGGTATGCCCAAATCCCGGCCTTTTCGCAGGATTAGATTGATCTTTTCCCCATGCGCCCGTCCGGCAGAACCGCCAAAAACAGTGACATCCTGGGCGAAAATGAAAACAGGCCGACCATCTATTGCGGCAAAACCGGTGGCAACCCCATCACCTAAAATTTTCTTTTTCTGCATATCGAATTCGAAGGTCTGGGTCTCGGCCAGCATATTTAGCTCCACAAATGAACCCGGATCAACAAGCGCATCCAATCGTTCACGATGGAGCAGCTTGCCCTTTTCTTTCTGGCGCTGCTGCTTCTCCACGCCGCCACCCAGCAAGACCCGCGCTTCCTTCTCCCGCAACTGATCAAGCAATTCCTCCCAGGTTTTCACTGTAGAATATCTCCCCTTTACAAAATTTTATCGGAATATCAACTATATGCCTGCGGTAAAATTTTTCGCAGGCCTTGATCTCGAACAAAAATCCTCGTTTCTGGACGAACACTACTTAAGGGCATCCGGGCTCTTGTCCATTATTGCATAGACGGACATATCGTGGGAAGGTATGATTTCGGCCTCCCGTAATTGGGCCAGATGCTCCAGGCGATAAAGGCTTTCCACACACTGCTTGGCGGAATAAGCATTGCCAAGAGGTACCTTTAGCTTCAAATTGTCCATCAGGGGTACCGCATCACCGGTAAAGATATAGGACTTGCCTCCGGCCACCCGGACCAGCACCGACTGGTGACCGGGGGTGTGCCCGGCCGTCTTGATCACCGAAACACCCGGTGCCACAAATCCATCTCCCTCCACAAACTGATAGTCCACGGGATGATGGAAATGATTGGGCATGTATGGTGATGATATGAAAGGGTCCGGGTTGAAAGCAAAGCGGTGCTCATCCCTTTGGACGACGACGGGGCAGTGGGTGAAAAACCGCAGAGCCCCGGTGTGGTCCCAGTGCATATGTGTCAGAATAACCATTTTAATATCCGAGACCGCCAGACCGATCGCTTTCAATCGCCGGCGGACATCGTCCTCTTCATGCAACTGGGGCTTGATCAGTTTCGCGCGAGCTCCCCAGGCCTTCTCCGGGTTTTGAACACCATCCGGATTAAGCCCCAGGTCGATCAATATCGGCCCGTCCGGATCCATAAGCAGGACGGAATACACGGGAATCTTGATCACCTGCCCCATACCCATGCTGGACAGTAAAATAGAGCGATCAACATTCAAAAAACCGCCCGGTAAAATGAATATCTTTTCAACCGCCATTTTCTTTGACTCCTTATATTTTTGCCCGCCCGGCCAAGACCGTTCAGCGGTTTCTCAACGGACCCGGGAAAGCCTGTGCAGCGCCTCCTGTGATCTTCTCCCGAGCCCGGTTTATATGACCTTTTCCTTCTTCAACTGCTCGATCTCTTCCGGTGATCGGTTCAGCATCTCCGTCAATATTTCATTTGTGTGATCACCAAGGTCAGGGGATGCTTTTTCAATCCGACAGGAAGTTCGAGAAAATTTCATCGGCGTTCCCACCACCTTTACATTGCCCAGGCGCCGGTGCGCGACGCTGAGGACCATTTCCCGCTCAAGTATGTGGGAATCTGTAACGACCTCCATGATATTTTGAACAGGACCGGCGATTATCCCGGCCGTTTCAAATAGATCCATCCATTCGTCCCGGGGCCGTTTCCGAAAAACCTCTATGAGTAAGGGCTCCAGTTCGGCGTGATTGGCCGTACGCTTATCGATTGTGTTGAACCGATTATCCTCAATCCATCCCTCTTGGCCGATGACCCGGCAGAGGTTTCCCCATTCCTCGTCCCGAAAAGTGACCAAGACCATGTCTTCGGTCTGGGTGGGGAAAATCTGAAAGGGGGTAACCAGCGGATGTCTGGAGCCAATAGGCCGGGGGACCTCACCGGTAGCAAAATAACGGGCACAGGCGTTCTCACATAACGCCACCTGGCAGTCGAGCATGGCGACTTCAATGTGCTGGCCCTGACCGGTCTTTTCCCGCTCGTAAAGCGCCGCTGTCGTTGCGCTAACGGCATACAGGGCCGCCCCCAGATCCCCGATGGAATAGCCTACGCGAACCGGAGGCCGGTCAGGTTCACCTGTAATGCTTACGGTCCCGCCCATACCCTGGGCGATCATATCAAAGGCCGGTCGTTTCGCATAGGGGCCGGATTGCCCGAACCCGGAAATGGAGAGATAGAGCAGACGCGGGTTCAAATCTTTGACGGTGTCATAATCAAAACCCATATTCTTCATCACCCCGGGGCGAAAATTTTCCACCAAAATATCGATCTGGGGAATGAGTTCCCTGACCAGCTCCTTAGCCCTTTCATTACGCATGTTCAAGGTGACACTCTTTTTACCCCTGTTGACGCTCAGGAAATATGAACTAAGGTCTTCAATAAAGGGCCCGTTATTACGGGCCATGTCGCCCTTGAGCGGATCTTCGATCTTGATCACCTCGGCGCCTAGATCAGCCAGCAGCATGGCCGCATAAGGCCCGGCCAAAACCCGTCCGAAGCTTAATACCTTTACCCCTGTTAACGGTCCTGCCATATAAATATTCCTCCACACTTTAATAATATTCTGGGGCTTTCTTTATTTGTAACCGTTCACGGAACGTTGAAATTAGAAAAGAGAAATTGGAAATTTGGCCTTCATGCTTTTGTACGGTTGATGAACGCATTCAATTGGGGGCCCAGTTTTTCAACTATTGCTTTGTATTCTGTCGCATTTGACTCAGATAAATTTTTTCTTCTGACAACTCTTCTGCCAGTTTGTAGACCTCCAACTCGTAAACTCGTTTCATCGCTCTCCAATTTCTACTTTCCAATTTCAAGTTTCAAGCCGTGAACAGTTACGATTCATTTATAATCACTTAAGATTTGATCTCAGCTAAATCGAGGACCCGTTTTTTAAATTCCTCCAATCGCTGGGATAATTCCCCCTTGATCATCATTTGTTGGACCACCACAGGAGCCCCGCCCTGCGTTGATTCTGCCACCAGGATGCAACCGATCCCCGTTAAATATTCCATAAGGCGCATCATCTTGATCCTGTCCTTTGTTTGCACCTCTGGATTGGCTTTCATATATTTATCAATGAGGGGACCCAATTCTGGATGGCTCAAATCCTGTGCGGTTGGGCTGCACATAATTAAGCCTCCGGAGATATCAACGGCGAGTCGAGCAGCGTTCCAAAGGGCCACGGTACCGTGTCGCTTGGCCACATTAGCAAGCAGAGAATTAGGATAGAAGCTTCCAGATTCCGTCTGGTTTCCCATTGTGGCGGCCGCAATGATTGAACCCCATGCCAACTCACCATCGTATAACATTTCGGCCATTTTTTCCTTAATATGGCTTGCTTTAGCGACCCCGTTATAATCAGCAATAACGGCCGAACCTCCTAATAACAGGTCACGGTGCCCACACTTGCAGGAAGTGGTCACACAGCGAAAGGTAGGGGCTGTCTGGGCAACCAGTTTGTGGGTGAACTCAGTCTCGCCGCATAGAAAAACCCTATCCCACGGCACGAATACATCATCGAAGAAGATATGCGCAAGATTGTAAACTCCATAACGGGGATTACCGAGATCGCTTCTATCACTATTAAATCTACGAAAATCGGGTGCCGGGGCACCGTGAAGATATGTAATGCCGGGGGTGTCGACAGGAATGGCGAAGGAGACGGCATATGCTTTCTCATTTTCACGTAAAGCGGTTGTGGGCATGCACAGCAATTCGTGTGCGATCGTCGCCCCCGAAATCTGAAACTTTGCCCCTCGGACCACGATTCCGTTCTTTTTTTCGTCCACTATTCGCAGGTACATGTCCGGGTCCGCCTGCTCCTCCGCCCTTTTGCTTCGATCACCCTTGGGATCCGTGATACAACCGGCAACAGACAAATCTTCGCCCTGGACTTTTTCGAGAAAGGTAATGAGCCGATCATGATAAGCGGTCCCTGTTTTTTTTTGCATAACATAGGTCAATGTATGCAGAGCACTCAGGATGTTACCTGAAACACAACGTGCCCCTATGCACATTCCGTTGCGACTTGCCATATCTCGCATCAGTTGGAATCGTTTAATCAGATCATCTGAATTCGCATAGACATGCGTCAGGCGATTGATGCGACTACCGGTGAGCGGAGATATCGTGGTCATCTTCTCCTGGTAATCCGGATCAAGGGCTAGATCATATGTCATTGCCACTGCCTCTATAGCCGGCCCGGTAAGTTCATGTTCCACGAGATTGTCGATAGGCTTGCCAAAGGCAAACGCTTTTAACTTCATGTTTCTAAGACTATCCTTATATGCTTCTCCAGATATTAACGTCATTTTCATCCTCCTTAACATTCGTGTTAAAGGTTAAATTTTTCACTCCTTCTCCCATCGGCCGAATTGCACGGTGGTGTTCGGCCACCGAATTCCGGTCAGAAAAGAATCTTGCTGCGACGGTTTATCCGAATGGCCCCGATGGGACAATTTGTGGCACAGTGCTCACAGACCTGGCACTTAACCGGTTCCGTCGGGATCAGCCAGCCGTCAATCACTTTAAGAATCAGGGAGGAACAGGTGGAAACACAGTCCCCGCAATTGTTGCAACTCAGGCTGATATTGATCTGCCGTTTGGCAATTTTCCTGGGAATGGGCAAAACATTGCCGTACTTCAAGGCGCCGGTCGGGCAGTGGGTAACACAAGCGGGTTCGTCACGATCCCGACAGAGGTCGCAGACCACCGCCGGCTCCTCGTTTGAAATCAATATAATCGCTCCGTAAGGGCAGGCCTCCACACAACTGCCGCACCGGTCACACTCCTCCTCCTGAATTAAGATCACCTTGGTGTCCGGATCACGGCTTAGACCGTGACGCGGGCAGGCCTTTATACAGGGCGGATCCCCTTCGCAGTTGACGCAGGCAAATGCTTTGGCCATGGCCTCCTCCGCCGCCACTACCTGGATGCGGGAAATACGGGGGTCGAAGACACCGGCTTTTACCGCCGAGCAGACCATTTCACAGAGGTGGCATTCTGTACAAAGCGCGCGGTCACACTGTAACATCATCTTTTGGGGCATGGCGCCTCCTTGGCATCAGTCAATACGGGTTCGAAAAGCTCGCTCCCTTTTAAAGGCCGCTTTTTCCCGGATGAACCGGATCCGGGCTGCCGGGGAGACGAGCTTGCCCTGAACCTCGAGCCACAGTTGGGAGCGCAGCGGCAACCCCCGGATCATTTCCCGTTTGACTTCCAGGGCCTCATCCACCGGGCAGACGTTGGAACAGGCCCGACAATAGATACAGACATTTTCATTCAGTCTCACGCGGCCGGCTTCCAAATTAAAAGCACCCGTAGGGCAAACTTCGGTGCAGGCCCGGCAGTCCGGGGGACAGTGCTCGGGTGCAAAATATACCAAGCCCAATCGCGCTTTTCTTACTGAAATTAGATCATAGGGACAGGCCGGCTCACACTTACCACAGTAAAAACAGCTATCCCGGTTTACAGCCACCTCCACAATCCGACTTTGGCCATCGTCGCCCTCAAGCTTCACCGCTATGGCTTCCACGGGGCATTGAACCTGGCAGGCCAGCTCACAGTCAATACGACACGCTTCCACTCGGATCTCAATATTCTCATCCAGAGCGGGAAGGATGCCGGCGGCAATCACAGTCGGGACTGTTTTTTCGTTCTCCTGCCAGGAGACCGCCTTGGTCGGGCAAATGACATGACATTGGCCGCAAAAGATACATTTTTCCGGGTCCAGATCCACGGTGACGTGTTTAGTGACCGTGCCGCCATCCACCACCGGCGCACTGGTTGAAACCGCCTCGTGGGGACAGATCTCTTCACAGTCCCGGCATCCGCAACATCTATTGTGATCCACGGCAAGAACCTGCTCCAAGCCGATCATCCGGCGCCTCAGTGTCAGAATTCCATCACGGGTGACTGTTTTTTCCGTTTTTCCAAGACGCATGCAGGTCACTCCTGAAGTAACGGACGATTATTTAGTCCCAATCTTTTGACCGTCTTTTTTTCCT
>JAFDFH010000493.1 GCA_019309945.1 Deltaproteobacteria bacterium | reverse complement strand
ATAAGCGCTGCTTTAAATAAGCAACCCGGTTTGATAAAGTATGAATAATGCATGCATCCTTTTTTGATTTGTAATCCTTAAATGGCATTGTTGGTTTTAAGAGTTTTTTCATTTCAACGGGTTGTGCCGATACACGGGACGTGTTATATTATTAAAGCGAGCCAATTTCAAAACGTCCAATTTTGCCTAATTTCTGCGTCAGGCTCAAATTTTAATCCTCGCAATACTAAATGTATTCCTGTGGTTAATCCGCCTGAGGCGGATCGCCTTCCTTGACCTTGAACAAACTGAAATGTTTTGAAACTGGCTCAGAAGTCAGGATTTTTAACAAGTAAACCAAACTATTTTGAAATAGAAGGAGTGGAAAACCATGGATGAAGTAACCAATACCGAAAAGGGATGTTACACCGATCATGGCGTCAGTGGGTATGGAATGGCGGCTAAATTGAGCCGCAATGACCCGATGGATGATACCTTTGTCAGGAAGATGGCCGAAGAAATGATGATGTCCATTGCTGAGAAGTGTATGGCCAAGGGGGCCCGAGCGATTGGGCATATTAAGTCACACATCAGAACCGAATCCGGGACAATTAAGGCCGACACCATCGGCGTGAAGCATGGGACATACTCCACCGGCAGTTTTGAACATCCGGTCAAGGATATTTACCTGGCTGTTAACAGTATTGTTGCGGGAATCAAGGAAGGCGAGGTCAAGGACGCGACCCTGGCGGGAATTCACGAGGTGGCCGAGATGGAAGGGGTTGCGATCATTAAAGAAAAAGAGCACACCTATTTTGACGAATTTGACTTTATGCAGTCCAAACAGGATTTCGTCCGTCAGCTGGCAGATCAGTTCAAGGAAAAGGATGTTGACGGATAAATTCGGGGAGGAAGAAAAGGTAATGAAGTGGTTGGATGGTAAAAACTTTGAAACTGAAATTTCAGAAAGTTCGCTACCTGTGGTTGTTGAAATCTGGGGGAACTGGTGAGCATCCTGTCAAATTCTTGCGGCTCAGGTTGAGACCCTCGCAAAAGAAGAATACGATGGTAAGGTCAATTTTTACATTGTGGACGCCTCCAGAAGTCGAGGATTGCTTGAAACGTTGAACATCAGAGGAGTCCCGACCTTTATGTTTTACAAAAATGGCCGACTGATGGAGACCATGGCCGGCAGTCATCTGCAAAAAGATCACATCCAAGCGAAGACGGAAGAATTGCGGCAATGGATCTCAGCGTAAGAGCGGAAACGGGGAGATCTGGATGATCACGAAAGAAGATCTTGTTGCGGCACTGGAAATTGCCACGCCGTTGTTTGAAAAGCTGCAGTCCCTTTATCAGCGACTGCCGGATACCCGCTGCGATTGTGAGCAACCCGGTGTGTGTTGCAGGTTTTTGCCTGAAATGACCACCCTTGAGGCCCTGCAATGGGTTAAAGTTTTACTGGACCTGCCGGATGACGAGCTCACCGAAAAACTCCGAACTTTTGTAGAATTCTACTTTTCAAATCCGGCACGGTTGACAGGTTGCCCTTTTCTAAATGATGGCGGTTGCAGCATATACGACTATCGGACATTCGGCTGTCGCGCATACGGACTGTGGAGCCAGGAACTGGGCAATGTTCGAACAACGGAAAGCCGAAATCAGAAAAAAACGCTGGGTGCGATGTGGAAGCGGTTTGGGGTAGATCTTCCTGCCAACGTGGTGGAATTTGAAATTGACTATTGTGACAAAGTCGATACGGTCTCAGGGGAAGATGTCACCGATGCTGAATTGATGGACGTGCTCCAGCAGATTTATGATCTCGATCAACCGCTCCAAGAACTCCAGGCCAAATTCGAAAACGAGTATCATTCGGATTTTAGTTTTTTGATTACCGCCCTGGCTCTGGGAATGAAAAAGGCCATTTTAGAAAAGTTCGCCGTGATTAAGGAAATCATTCAAAAAGGATCTGAAGACCGTCTTAAAAAAACACTTGAAAAAATTCCCCCCCAGGTGCTGCGCTGATTGCCCACGGAGATTGAAAGTATGAGGACCAAGAAAAGACTGCCTATTGTTATTATTGCAGCTACGGCGCTAGCGCTGTCTATTTTTGTCGTTTCCCGGCTTCTGCCTGCCGGAGCTTTCCGGCCGCTGTCGGCCCAGGCCGGTTCACAGGTCCCATCGACTTTGAAAATCGCTCTGGTGCACTTCGAGGTCAAATACAAAGAACCCGCGAAGAATCTCCGGCATCTGATTGAGCTCAACCGCAAAGCCGCCCAGGGAGGTGCGATGGTTATTCTCAATACCGAGTTGGCCGTCAGCGGCTATTCTTTTCAATCTAGGCGCGATGTCGCGCCGTTTACGGAAACGGACGGAGGCAAAACCCTGCTGGCGATGGGCCGACTGGCAAAAGAATACGGCGTATACATCGGCATTACTTTTCCGGAGCGGGATAGAGCCAC
>JAFDFH010000492.1 GCA_019309945.1 Deltaproteobacteria bacterium | reverse complement strand
CCCGTGTCTGCAATTTTGATCATGGCCTGGACAAGTTCGAGGGTTTTTTTGATATTTTCATCGCAGGGCTTCACTGATATTCACTCTCCAAGAAAGATTGAAGTTTTGCTTGAAATCGATATACTATGATGAAAAATACGAGCAGTTTAGGTGAATATTTAATCAAGATTTGTGCCAGGGGCAAAAGGATTTTCGTAGATATAGATTATTTTGTATAATTAACAAACAGTTAAAGTGTTTACTGGTGGTCAATGCGGATGGATAATGATTGATCAGGACAAGATGCGATACACATCATTTGTGCGTGGATCAATAACCGGATAATTGCCTGTTAGGCAATTATCAAGGATTATTGGCGAATTGATGATCATACACGGTCTCATATTTGTTTTTGATACATTATTGTATCATAATACAACTCTAAATAGTGCCCATCCAGAAACGGTCTTTTTGCCCGATCTCGGCGTTATGCTCAAAATTTTATCCTCGGAATATCAACTATATGCCTGCGGTAAAATTTTTCGCATGCCTTGATCTCGAACAAAAATCCTCGTTTCTGGACGGACACTAAATAGTGGCTGAACGAAAACTAGATCGTTTTTCCGAGTTCAGGGTAGGTGTTTCCATTATCAACCTTGGTTTTTTTGCTTGATCCGCTCTCAAAAAGCGAATTCTTATCAAATTATCAAAGGAGAGAACACATGAACGTATTTCATGGTCCCATCATAACCTGTGATCGGGAAAACAGTTTGTTTAACTACCTGGTGGAAGAAAAAGGAAAAATAATTTACCTGGGAAATGAACTTCCTGATGAATACATACAATCACAAACGACGATAGAACTAGGCGAAAAAGCACTTATCCCCGCATTTGGCGATGGGCATCTTCATTTTTCCAATTGGGCGTTGATAGCCAGTGAGTATTTTGACGTTCGAACCGCCACCAATTTCAAAGAGATGGGTGACATTATCAAAGCTTTCATTTCGGCCGATAGCGGAAGCAAAATTATTGCCGGATTTGGCATCTCCGCGCACAGTGTGGATGAAAAACGACTGATTACCAAGAAAGAGATGGATGGGATTTATTCGGAAAAACCTTTACTAATCGTTTGTTACGATGGTCATTCAATGGTTGCCAACAGTAAACTGATAGAGTTGTATCCGGATAAAATCAAGCGACTTCGCGGGTTTAACGAGGATACCGGACAATTGTTCAATGAAGCGTATTACGAAGGACTCGATTTTATAACCTCAAAAATATCACTACCAAAATTTATAAAAAGCGTAATCGGCGGCTACGATTTATTAGCGCAAAAAGGAATTGGTCTCATCCATACGGTGGAGGGGATTGGTTTTCCCGGCGATATGGATGTCCATCTGGTAAAAGCAATCGCCAAAGCCAGGACCAAAAAGAACGCCTTTCAAACGCGATTATTTTTCCAAACGTTTGATGTAAATAAGGTCTTAAAACGAAAGCTGCCCCGCATCGGCGGGTGTTTCGCCGCGGCCCTGGATGGGTGTTTTGGTGCCTGTGACGCCGCCCTGGAAGAGCCTTATACACATGATCCCAATAATAAAGGTATCCTGTTTTATAAGGACGAAGAGGTCTTGTCTTTCGCCAAGAAGGCCAACAGGGCCGGCCTGCAGATTGAAATGCACGCGATTGGCGACGCGGCCATCAATCAGGCGATTTTCGCTGTTGAAAGCGCTCTCAAGGATTTCCCCAGGCAGGACCACAGGCACACAATCATTCACGCCAGCCTTTTGTCACATGAAAACATTGTTAAATGCGCTGATCTTGGAATAGGAGTTACACTTCAACCAGGATTTCTCGGGTTTAGTCTTGAACCGATAGAATACCTGCACAGAATCCTGGGTTCCCGAATCGATATCAGTTTTGCCTTGAGAACCATGCTGGACGCCGGAATGCGGGTTAGTGGCGGGTCAGATGCCCCCGTGACGCATCCTGACCCTATTGAAGGGATCTATTACGCCTGTAACAATACATACAATGACGCGGAATCAATATCTGTTCAGGAAGCGTTAAAAATGTACACCTACGAAATCGCCTGGACCTCTTTTGATGAAAAAGAGCGGGGGAGTCTGGAAAAAGGAAAGATAGCGGACATGACCCTGTTAAATAAAAACCCGTTAGAAATGGACCGAAAGGAACTGAATACCCTGAAAGCTGAAAAATTGTATCTTTCCGGAAAAGAATACCGTCCCGGAATGGGAATCGGTAGTATGTTGATTAACAGTCTAACCGCCGGTGACATAAAAGTATAATAACTCAAATTTGACGGTTTCGTAAAAAGTCCAACTTCTGCGTTGTGCTGCATTTGCATTTCGCAATCATTCAACGTACGATAAGTACGTCTCATGATTACAAAATTTGCACGCCTTAAATTTGAACTTTTTACAAAACCGTCTAAATCGGACTTTTTACGAGTTCATTAAATTTCGAGCTGTTAAAATTCCGTTAACTGAAGACTTGACTGATTTTGGTGTTAACAAAAGGTATCAAATAGAATTCAGTATTCAGGAGCCTGCAAGGAGTGCCTTCGGCACGTTTTTTAACGGTCTCTTATTTACTCTTTGAACTCACTCCGCGTAATGTTATAACCACTCACATTAAATTAATATCAAAACACAAGGGGAGCACATTATGATCACGCCCGAATTGATCGTCAGCCTGCTTCTTATCCTGACGGTAGCCTCGATTTTGGGTTTTATGTTTTCGCGTTTCGGACTGCCGGAGATGCTGGGACAACTCCTGGCCGGTGTAATCCTGGGACCGACTCTTTTAGGAGCGGTAACAGCTTCTCCGCCAATTGAAATGCTGGCTGAATGGGGTATTTTCTTTGTAATGTTTCATACAGGTATG
>JAFDFH010000118.1 GCA_019309945.1 Deltaproteobacteria bacterium | reverse complement strand
TGGGAAATCCTGGAAGGAACTGCGCAATCATCCCTTCTTCTTTGAAAACCGGCAACTGAACCCATATGGGTATTTCAGGTGTATATTTTAAAACGAGTTTTATTGCTTCCTCATGATCATCCAGCGGAAGGCTGCCAATCAAAACGGGGAGGCATTTGGCCTGAAAGTTATGGGGCATCGCGCCGTCTCCTTTCTTTTGCATCATGGATTTTTACCGGATTGTAACCACAGATTCTTTAATCCTGCGACCGTTCACATTTTTCTGTGAGAACCTGTCAACGCCAGGTTATCATGGCTGCATTAGCTTTACAAGTCATAGATAGTGCCTGAACGAAAACTAACCTGTCAACGCCAGGTTATCATGGCTGCATTAGCTTTACAAGTCATAGATAGTGCCTGAACGAAAACTGCTATTTTCCCCAATTTTGGGTTTGTTTTGACAATGTTATCATCTGGTATTCGAATTTATCCCGGCCGAAGGCGCCACGAGTTTCATCGCTGTGTTCTAAATATCGGATGCCTGCATTCGCCGGTAAAATATTGACACATTAACCCATCGGTGTTATACTAATTTTGTTTACATAAGGTAGGTTCATCTGTTGCGAACGCCTTCTTAAAATGAGCCGTAAAAGGATATAAATTAGATCTCTTTATCAGGAGATGAAATCTTGTTTGGCTGAAGACGGCGCTTTCCCAGGTTGATAGGTAGTGTCCGTCCGGAAACGAGGATTTTTGTTCGAGATCAAGGCATGCGAAAAATTTTACCGCAGGCATATAGTTGATATTTCGAGGATAAAATTTTGAGCATAACGTAGAGATCGGACAAAAAGACCGTTTCGGGATGGGCACTAGGTAAGGTTTATGCCATGGCTGATATCATATCCATTGATAACAAGCTTCAGCTTGCCGAAAACAAAAAAACTGCGTTAATCCGTAAGCGTAAAATATTGGCCGTTCAGAAGGTCTTTCATTGCACCCATTGCGCCTCAAAATGTGCAAAATGCGGCACACAGATTGGTATGGGCCGCCGCGACAGAGAACACGACCTGAAACTGCGGGTACCCTACCGCTTTTGTGAAAGCTGCTCGGAAGAATATATTGACTACATTGAACATCTTAAAGGAGGGGGAGATCCGGATTGTTACTGGCACAATGAAACCTGGCGTGATTTATGGAAAAATTGGGTTGATTATCAGAGTACAATTGACCGTTATCTAAAATCAAAAGAGTTCATCCAGCTTCTGCATGAAATCAAACAGCTCAAAAACGATAGATAGGAGGATTCTATGTTTGGAATTGGAATGCCGGAACTGATCATTATACTGGTTATTATCATGATCATTTTCGGGGCCGGCAAATTACCGGAAATCGGATCAGGCATCGGCAGGGGAATAAGAAATTTCAAAAAAGCGACTTCAGAGGTCGAAAAAGAAGATACCAACAAGATTGAAGAGGGAAAGGATTCCTGACGTTTTTCATCTTTTTTCAAAACGCATTTAATATTAACGTTGACGGGATCTCCAGGCAGTTTGAAGATCAACCGATTCCTCTCTTTTGGCACTTTGTTCAATCGCCTTCAACCCTGTTCAGCATGCATCGCTTTCGAAAACATATCCGAATCAAAATGGAATATCATCCTCCTGGTTTTCCGGAAGAGGCGGGCCAGCGTATTCCGGAGCCTGGACAGGCGTGGACGGTCTTGCTGTTTCACCGGAGTCTCTGGTCCCGAGCATTTTCATCTCATTTGCAACAATCTCCGTGGTATACCTCTTGATGCCTTCCTTGTCTTCCCATTCCCTGGTTTGGATTCGGCCTTCAATATAAACCTGCCTTCCTTTTGAAAGATATTCTCCGCAGATTTCACCCAGTTTTCCCCAGGCGACAATACGATGCCACTCTGTTCGCTCTTGCATTTCCCCTGTATTTTTGTCTTTCCACTTTTCACTTGTTGCAATGTTAAAATTTGCGACTGCAACACCACTTGGAGTATACCGGACTTCAGGATCTCTTCCAAGATTGCCGACCAGAATCACCTTGTTAATCATTTTTTCATCCCCTTCTGTCAAAATTTTGGAATTTATGGATTGTAGATTTTTGTTGGCGTGGACCAAGTTGATGATAGATACTCAAATCAGATCAATATGTCAACACGTCAAGAAGCCGAATTGGTTTTGATCTGAAACTTGAGTATAAACGATCAACTTCGAAATCTTTCCCAGGTGTTTTTTGCTTTGTGCAACAGCCGTCCGGGCACGGTCTTTGCTGCGTGGAGGGCACCATGGGGGCATATTTCGATGCAACAGTAGCAGCGGATACATCTGTTATAATCAAAATCAATGCGTGTATCATCCCGATCAATTGCCTTTACAGGGCAAAACTGCCAGCATTCCCCACACAATTTACACCGTCGATTGTCGACGACGGGTCTCTGGATCATGTGCTTTCGCATAAATCTGTGGAACATTCGCGGCCCAAAGACAAGCGACCCCATGGTGGGAAAGATAAAATTTTCAACCCTTTGAAAATCCCCGCTGTAAAACACCGTAGCATTCACCATTCCCAATTTTTTGGCCGCCGAAATTGTCGGAAGCTTATCCGGATCCAACCCTAACAGGCTGCAAATCGCCATATCGACCGCCGTGGCATCTCTGCCACCTGCGAGTATTCCTAAATGTCTTGGGGTTCCGCTGTTGCCTGGACCATTGCCTTGAAGGGCTAAAATTCCATCGACGATTGTAATCGCCGGGTTAATGGCATAATAGATCCGGACAAGGAGCCGGGCGAACATATTCATGTCGATTCCGCATCTTAAATGCCACTCCGGCTTTTGAAATCCGACAACACAGCCGAACATATTTTTTACGCCTAATGTCAGTAGCATCTGAGCATGCGTTTTTAGTTTTGCAAGGTTTATCACCACATCGGCCTCAAACACCTCCTTAGCGATGTCGATTTGACCGAACGGCTTGCCAACATCAACCTTCACCGATCCGGTGAACATCTTGAATTCAACATCAAAACCTTTAAAAGCGGTTTTATAGCCACCGTCTCTGAGTATCTTTGTAAAAGTCCCCAGTGCTGGACTGTCCGCAATATGTGGACGACCGCCCTTCCACAAAACGTATTCAGCAACTGCCTTTACAACAAGAGGATGGGTGAGGATTGCCTTTTCAGGCTTTGCAGGTAAAAGAAGATTCGGTTTTATGAGGACACGGGATTCTTTTTTAATCAGGTGCCCGCCAATGACGTCAAGCATCCCAAAGAGTTTTGGTTTCAGCGTTTCATAATGATAATCGGCGTTCGTAAAAATAACTTCAGACATCAAAACCTCTGTGATCTCAGCATCCGGCGCAACCCCGATCTGCGAGACATGGGGGTGGTGCCTGTAAATATTTTTTTATGGAACCGCCCGGTGTGTATATCAATGAAAACGCGTTTACAAATAAAATCGCATTTGTTATATGCAAACTTCTTTTGATTATCAGAAGATATGAATTGAATTGAACAGGATATGTCAGGATTTTTCGACATTGTGCTGAAATAATGAATTCAAACAAACCAAGTAAAATCCCCAGGCAAGGATATGTTTATGTCGTTCTTGCAGCCATCCTCTGGGCAATTTCCGGGTCAGCGGCAAAGTTTTTGTTTAATAATGGGATAACCCCTTTTCAACTGGTACAGCTTCGCCTGACCATTTCGGCTGTTTCCCTTTTTTTCTTTCTGTTCATCCATAATCCCAAAATGCTGAAAATATCCCGTCATGATATTGTCTATTTCATTGTATTAGGGGTTGTTGGGATGGCCGGTGTCCAATTCACGTATCTTTTTGCGATCAGTAGAATCCATGTTGCTGCTGCCATATTACTTCAATATCTGGCACCGATCCTAATTGCCTTACATTCAGTCATTTTTTCCCGTGACCGGCTAAACAGTATGACCTGTTTTGCTTTGATTGGCGCCACAACCGGGTGTTATCTTGTTGTCGGCGCTTATAACCTTGAGATTCTTTCCATGAATTTGGCCGGAATCGTTAGCGGCCTTTTATCCGCAGTAACATTTGCATGGTACTCCGTTCATGGTGAATATGGCATGCGTCGATATAATCCGTGGACGGTCCTCTTTTACGCCTTGTTTTTTGCCGTCATCGTATGGAACATTCTGCACCCCCCTCTGGAAGCTTTTACCCATGCATACGCTTTTGTGGAATGGGGATGGATTTTGTATATCGGGATTTTTGGGACCCTTCTCCCCTTTGGGCTCTATCTTGAAGGCATCAACCTGATACGTTCCACCCGCGCAAGCATTACAGCTACCATCGAACCAATTACCGCAGGTGTGTTTTCCTATGTATTTCTTAATGAAATTATGGAAGGGCTGCAGATTTTGGGCGCTATGTTGGTCGTCACTTCCATCATACTGCTGCAGTTAAAGCAGGAGTACGATGAAAAAGCACCGGAAGTGATTCGGGTACAAACCAGGCGTGAAAGTAAAGAATATTAGCCACAAACCCACACAGACGGATCAGAGCATTAAAATGTATTGCCTTGGACGACATGGATATCGTACACAACACGTGTATGAATGAAAAGTCATGAGACCTTTGCAAAACGTCTGATTTTACAAATCGGAACCAGGGAATTTAACCCGATAGATTTCGCAACATTTATCGCCTTTTCATCGAAATCGGTGTAATCTGCAAAATCTGTGGATTAATAATTATGGCACATCAACAATCCCACCCCCACGCTCACCAAAACACCCGCAGTATCCGGTTCGCCTTTTTTCTTAATCTTACCTTTACCCTTATCGAAATAACCGGAGGTATATGGACAAACAGCGTGGCCATTCTTTCAGATGCCTTACACGATCTGGGAGATAGTCTCTCCCTCGGATTAGCCTGGTATTTGGAAAAGTATTCCCAAAAAGAAAAGGATAAAAAATATTCCTACGGATACCGGCGATTTTCCATGTTGGGTGCCTTGGCGAACACCATTATTTTGATTGTCGGGTCTTTGATTATTTTATCGGAAGCGATTCCGAGGATCATTCGACCGGAACAGGCCGATGCCAAAGGTATGGCTCTTTTAGCGGTCGGCGGTATCCTCGTAAACGGAATTGCTGCTTTACGGGTCAGCAGGAGTAAATCATTAAATGCCCGGATGGTTGCCTGGCACTTGCTGGAAGACCTTTTAGGGTGGATTGCCGTTCTGGTCGTAAGCATCGTCCTGTTGTTTAAAGAGATATACATTCTCGACCCCATATTGTCCGTTCTGATTACCACCTATGTCCTTTATAATGTTGTCCGCAATTTGAAGAAGACACTGGTCCTTTTCATGCAGGCCGTTCCCGAAGGTATTGATGTCAGTACACTCGAAAATAAAATCCTGGCGATTGACAAGATACGATCCATTCATCATCTGCATGTTTGGTCTCTGGACGGTGAGCATCATGTTCTCACTACACATGTGGTAATTGAGTCGGAATCAACCATTGAAGATGTCCAGCGTGTGAGAAAAGAAATCAATGCCCTGATGGAAGGAATGGATTTTGAACACACGGCCATAGAAGTAGAGTGCGAAGATGAGGCCTGCCGGATGAAAGAGATCTAAAGTTGAAACAGCCTCGATGCCAACTGCCCTTTTAGAAATCCTCTCACCGATGATACCGAATACTTTGGTGGAATCGAATCATAAAATGGATATAATCCACCTGGATATTTAACGCCGGCATTTAAACCAAATCTTCCTGTCCGCATGGGAAATATATCTGACGTCCAGTATATCTCTTAAGCTCATCTTTAAATATCCTGTGCTGATATTTTTAACAACACCCAAGATGGTATTTGCATTTATAAATCGAGTGTGATAATTTCTTGAATCGCTTGCTCATTGAGACCTTTGCAAAATGCCCCTTTTGGCCCAATTTCTGTGTCAGGCTCAAATTTTAATCCTCAAAATACGGTAATGTATTCCTGTGGTTAAAATTATCGCCTTCCTTGAACTTGAACAAACTGAAACGTTTGTAAACTGGCTCCGATAAATAAAAAATCATTGCGTCCTTTGCTTTACGATATATATAAAACCGCTATAACCTGGCGATATGTTGGGTTCCCTGCTAAAGCGGGATTTCCGCTTCGCTCCAGCCGGCGTGTCCGGATTAAGAACAAAGGGATTTATTTAGACTAACCCTGTATTTATCTCCAATTGTGAAATGAATTACACAATAACTGGTAAATGGATTACATAATTACATAAACGGTTCATCCGGATGTATGGCTAACCATCTGAAATCAATAGTAGTCAATATAATCTGCTAATTTTGTATGATTTTTGCGTATACCTAATAAAATTTGAGTTTGTCGAGTATTGCAGGGTTCATGAGAAAGATTAGGAGACCAAAATGGAAACCAATTATCATGACTATGCCAAAATTTCAGGTAGACGATCAGGTTATGACCGCAGGATGCTCGTTGATTCTAAACACTGGGGTTTTGAGAGAAGAGGTGATGAAGAAAGAAGAAAAAAAGACAAGAGGAAATTCAAACGATTTCGAGTAAAGGACCTTACTTTTGTTAAGCTCAGGACCGAATCCGAAATAGATATTGGACAACTTTTAGATATAAGTCAAAGAGGGCTTTCAATTCGATGTTTTATAAACGCAGGAAAATCACAAGCCTATTCTGATTTGGGAATATTTTTATCTGGAGGCGGTTTCACCATAGACCAGATTCCTTTCAAGACGGTTTCAGATACCGAAATCAATAGCAAACCGACATTTAGTACTATCATCGTGAGACGATATGGCGTGAAGTTTAAGAAATTAACAGCAGACCAAAAAGCCAAGTTAGATTATTTCCTTGCAAACCATACCTTGGACTGGACTTAATACCAGAGGCTATAAATGAATGAAAAAGGGAAAAAAGATAGAAAGCATAAAGATAGACGCTCAGGAGGAGACCGCAGAAAAGGTGGAACTTCTTCATATAATGGACCTGAAAGACGAAGTTTAAGATTCAGAAGAAGTGATGAAGAAAGAAGAAAAAAGTAGAAGGTTATCAACCTCTTAACGGTAGGTAAATACAGATGTAGCCAATACATACCAAATGAGACCTTTGAAAAATGACCATTTTTGTTCAAGTTTAAGGAAGGCGAAAATTTTAACCACAGGAATACATTTAGTATTTTGAGGATTAAAATTTGAGCATGACATAGAAATTGGGCAAAAAGGGGCGTTTTGCAAAGGTCTCCAAATATCTAATACAGGGTTGAACAACTCCGAACTCAATCAGGGTAACGGCTCAACCAAATAGAAAAAGCAGGGTTTTTAATAAACCCTGCTTTTTTTTAACCCAGACCCCTAAAGGGGAAAGTAGCAGTTTTCGTTCAGGCATTAACTATCAGTAAGTAAATAATCTTTGATCTTTTATCGCATAAATGGTGCGAAAATCGTTTCATATTATGAAATAAATTTCATAATATGAAACGATTTTTCATTCTATATCAAAGTATGGTTCAGGTTATAAACAATCTAACCAGTTGA
>JAFDFH010000117.1 GCA_019309945.1 Deltaproteobacteria bacterium | reverse complement strand
GAAAAAAATTAGCGGATGGCGTAGCGGGCCTACCGGAACATATTGAGAAGTTACAATCTGAATCTAAACATTCAACTTTGGCTCCGGCTTGTCCGGGTTAGGGTCTCGTAAAGTTACCTGTCTTAGCTTTCAGAATATGAGGGGCGACATGATCAAACGCATGGCAAATGGAAGAAGGCTCGGGCGGCTCATCATCAGTATCTGTGTGGTGACGCTCGGCGTGACCATTGGAATACCAATAGAAGCGCTTTCCCAGCGGGAACGCATCCCCAGCGACCCCTTAGACACCCTCCATCGCCCGGGGAACCGCACCACCCAGATCGGGATTTTGAACGCCGACCGGGTCAATATCCGCCAAGGCCCGGATTTGAATGCTAAGATTATAGGGAGGATCATTAGAGAAGGGGTTGCGGTGAAGGTTATCGGAAAAGAGGGTGACTGGATCAAAATATTTTTCACAGATACTCAGGGTTGGATTTATGGGGAATACCTCGACATAAAGGAAGTCAACCTTGTCCCGCAAGAAAAAGCAAAGGCGCCTGCGCCAACGGCCAAACCAACGTTCGAACCACTGCCGGACCCCCTGGCCGGATACCAAAAAACCCTGCAAAGGGCCATTGATTTGCTTTTTATTTTCCTTAATTCAGTTGAGGAACGGCAGGATATCTGGCGGGAAGAAAAGGAGCAAATAGCGATAGAATTTATCAGGTATGTTCGTTGGGGACCCGAAAATAAAAATTATTTCCGTATCATCGATCTTGAGGGCGATATGATTTTGGACCCCCTGTTTCCCGGTAAAGAGGGGCAGAACTACATGTCCGCCAGGGACCCCAACGGCAAGTCCACTTTCGTTGAATTCATCCGGATGGGCCGTGAAAACGGCCAGGGTTTTGTCAAAGACCCCGGACGGACAGATAACCCTCATCAATCGAAGCCAATGGAAGCCCTTGTCAAATTATTCGAACCCTGGGGATGGATTGTCATTACCGAGCTGGAATTAGACCGCGTGGAGGCCTATGAAGAGCCTGAAGATCTTCAATTTAATATTCTTTTACCTCCCATTTCGGATGAAGCCCCGGCCAGTTCAACTTAAAGAGAGACACCGGGATTGGATTGCCAAAAACCTGAATGATTTAATATGGAAATGTCCGCCAGGCTCACCTGATAAAGATGGAATTCGACCTGAAACTCAATCTTGTTATTTTTTTTTTTAAAACAAAGCGGCCGTTCCAAAATGTTCAATTTTATAGGAGGTCAAGCCTGCTTGTGCGTTGCACGCAGGCGGGGAAGGCGAAAATTTTATCCGCTGACCCTCTCATTCAGAAACGCTTCACGATTGTTTTGATAATTCTATTTTGCATCTGTTTTTTTTCTAACCGGGGATCGGCTGCAACCATTGTTAACATTGAGCCGATGGTTACGGTTGAGGGTCGTTTTGATGACAATTTTTATATGACGGAAAATAATGCAAGGGAGGTATACACCTATATTATCCGTCCGGGGGTCCAGCTCGGGGTAACCACGGCCAAAAGCGCCACTTACCTCCTTTTCACCATGGACATGTATTTCTATGATGACAAAAGTGATGTGCCTCAAAGTGAACACCCGGCTGAAGATGAGAATTATGTGGGCTATTTTTGGGTTTTCGATACCAAATATGCGCTGACGGATCGAATGACCCTGGGATTAAGGGATTCTTTTTTTAGAACCCGCCGCGTGGATCGGTACGACGAATTTACGGACAACACTGAGAGGCGTTTGCATGATATCAATCGTCTTGTCCCCATGCTCACGTATCAATTAAAAGACAGATTCGATCTGGGACTGCGGTATCGCCGGCAGGATATCAACTACCACGATACGGACATAGACGACTCGGTTGAACACCGGGGAATCGTTGACTTGCTCTACAACCCTTCACGTACGAAAACCTTCGATCTTCAGTACCAGTACTGGACATTCGATCAAGTCGAGGAAGATTATGATTATACTTCAAATCAACTTTTATTGATATTTCAGAAACAATATAAATATACCGCTTTTGAACTCGGAGGAGGATACCAGCATCGGGATTTTAAAGACCCCGATTTACCCGATGCATATACACCGGCCTACCGGTTTGCGATCGGCTGGCGCAACCCCCCGTCTTTTGAGATCGGACGACGTATTTTTGAAAGTGATTCCCTGGACATAAAAAGCCATATCTTTTTCGACTATGAGAAAAATTTTAACAATTTAGGAGGGTTTCGCACAGATAACCGTTTCACCCTGAGTATGGGACATCTTTTCCTGAAAAAGTTAAAGCTAACCTTCTATGGGTATTACCTGTTCAGTGATTATGACTATTTCACCGGTCTAACCGCTGATGGCGATCCGGCCATCCGGGAGGATGAGGTCTACGGAATCTCGGGTGGCATCCGGTACCTCATCAACGATCGCTGGAACCTCTTATTCGTTTTAGGAAAAACGGATCGGAGTTCGAATCTGGTTGGCCACAGTTATGAAAACACATATTGTAATATCAATTTCGAGTTTAACTTTCCGTTGGGTCGTATAAGAGTACTTCACAATTAATAACCACCGCTGACTCGGAACAGCCGAAACCAAACCGGTTTTTGTTTGTTAGTCTTTCAGCGTGTCCGGAAAGTATAGGGCAACATGATAAAAAACATGACAAATGAAACAAGCGTCAGGTGGCTCATCATCAGTTTCTGGGTAGTGACGCTGGGCGTGACCATCGGAATACCAACGCAAGCGCTTTCCCAGCCTGAAAGCTTCGCCACAGCCATCTCAACCTCTGTCCCTAACCCGGGAACCCGCACTACCCGGATTGGGTTCTTAAAAGCCAACCGGGTGAATATTCGGCAGGGACCGGGTCTGGATGCAAAGGTTGTTGCAAGCATCATTAAAAAAGGATCCGCGGTGAAAGTTCTCGGGAAAAAGGGTGAGTGGATCAAAATATTCTTTACGGATACTCAGCAGGGTTGGATCTTTGGGGAATACCTTGATCTAATGGAACTCAACATCGTCCCGGAAGAAAAAAAAATGGATCCTGTCCGAACGGTTAAAGCAGCGGTCGAACCGCCACCGGACGCACAGACCGAAACCGGGAAAACCAATAAATGGACAGCACCTGAAAATGCCGGTGAGACTCAAAAGCTCTTAAGCGGATACCAAAAGAGCATGCAAAAAGCAACGGCTTACCGGATTGGTCCCCGCGATGTCATGACGATCAGCATTTATGCGGGTGGTGAAAAACAACATGAGTCGTCCTTAACCGTATCGGCCCAGGGTAGGATCAATACACCCTTCATCGGTTCGATCATGGCCGGGGGCCTGACTCCCACCCAGCTCGAAAAGCGAATCACCGCACCCTTAGCCAGAGATTATTTCGTTGACCCCAAAGTAAATGTCCAGATCGCTCAGTACCACAGCCTGCAGTATTACATCACGGGCGCGGTTAAGTTGCCGGGTCTGTATAATATGACCAGCGCAACCACCCTTTTGGTATTGATCGCCAAAGCCGGAGGCCTTTTACCTGAACGCGGAAATCAGGCCTATATTCTGCGAAGCTCCGCTGATGCCGTCATGTCAGGGGCAAAGGTCGAGCATCTGGTTTCCCGTTCCGAACCCGTGAAAGTGGATCTCCGGCAGCTGATCGAAAAGGGTGACATGCGCATCAACCTGATCCTACAACCCGGCGATGTGGTATACATTCCGCTAAAGGAATCATTGGATCTGGCCGAATCAAAAATATATTTGGAAGGCGAAGTGAAAAAACCGGGGGCCTATGATTTTCTTCCTGGAATAACCGCTTTGAATGCCTGCATTATAGCGGGTGGTTTTAACACTTTTGCGGCTCCCAATCGAACGAAAATCATCCGTAACACAACCGACCAGAGAGAAATTATTAAAATAAACCTCAACCATGTGAAGGCCGGGAAAATCCGGGACATTGAGTTGAAGCCCGGGGATCGAATCCATGTTCCCGAGACATGGCTGTAAATGATCTTTGCTTTTAGTTTTGAAACGATAGTTGTAAGTTATTGATATGTCCGCAGATGAAAAAACCATTCCGCTTACAGAATATTATCATTTACTGATCCGGCACAAGTGGGTCCTTATCATTTCCCTGACCGTGATGATGGCCCTGGTGCTACGCTACAATTCCCGGCTGATACCGATCTACCAAGCCACTACCACCTTAATTATTGACAAAAAAGTGACCCGCTCGCCGATCTCCGGTCAGTCGATGAGTTATGAAACTTACATGTCCGAATCGTTGTCGTTTAACACCCATTTCGAACTGATTACCTCCCGACCGGTCCTGGAACAGGTTGTCCGGGACCTGAAGCTGGACCAGGTGGACCCCAAACGGGCCAAGCAGGAATTCATCGAAGTCAATGCGTTAAAACAGTTTTGGTCCAATTTCAAAAAAAACATGGGTCTTTTGCTCAGGCGTAAAAAGGCGTTGCCCCTGACCGAGGATCGGCGTACCGGCTTTGTCCAAGCCTTAAAAGGTATGATTCGCATAGAGAATATCGAGGACACCCGTCTTTTGAAAATCAACGTTTCCAGCCCTTCCCCCGGAAGGGCTATGGATGTTGCCAATTCACTGGCCCAGTCCTATATTGATTTTAACATTAACAACCGCATGAAATCCACCCGGGACACCATGAAATGGCTCACCGATCGTCTGTATGAAATGAAGAAAAAGCTGGAAGATGCGGAGGAAGAGTTCCTAACCTATAAACAGCGTGAAAAATTAATTTCCATGGAAGGCAGGCAAAACGTTATTGCCCAGAAAATAACGGAATTTAATGATGCCTATCTTCAGGCTCGCAACCAGCGGATCGAACTGGACACCAGGCTTGAGCAATTAGAACGGATCTCTGAATCCGGCCGGGACACTGCTCTTTTGCGATCCTTAGTCGAGAACGAACTGATCAAGAACCTTTATGGTCAACTGTTGGCTGCCGAGCTGGAACTTTCACGCCTGGCCAAGGTTTACAAATCCAAACACGCCAAGATTATTCAGATCAAGAGCAACATTGATCAAACCCGCCTCCGGTTGAATCAGGAGATCAAAAAAGAGCTGGGCAATCTTAAGGCCAAGCAGGCGGTGCTGTTGTCCCGGGAAAAAGCACTGCAGCAGACCATGGCCGATTTTGAACGGGAAGGCATGGAGACCAACAAGCAGGAGCTCCAGCATACGATTTTAAAACGGAATGTGGAGATGAACCAGAAGCTGTACGATGCGCTGCTGGTCCGCTTAAAGGAAGTGGATATCACCGGGAACATCGATGTTTCAAACGTACGCATTACGGAAAAGGCGCAATTGCCCATGTATCCGATCAACCCGAACAAGAAGCGTAATCTTTTGTTAGGTGCAATCCTGGGACTGATGATCGGAATCGGCATCAGTTTTCTGTGGGAATATCTGGACCGGTCCCTGCGTACGGAAGAGGACGTAGAGAAATATCTCGGTTTACCGGTCCTTGCGATTATCCCTTTGGCTGCCAAGGGCAAGGGTGAAACTTATGGTTATCGCTCTAAACGTGCGGGACTAAAACCTAAACCTTAGCTCGCTTCACACTTTTTGAATTAAATTTCTGCAATAAAACGCAGGAATTCAATTTTTAAGGAAAAACGATAAAATTTTATCAAAATCTATCAAATGAAACTAAACGCGACCATACGAAAAAATAAAACGGAAAACTTATCCGATCTGTTTTTGAGCGACTACCCCACAAATTCCCGTTTTGCTGAAAGTTATCGTTCCCTGCGGACCAATATTCACTTTTCTTTTTTGGAAAAGGATTTTCGGTCCCTTTTAATTACCAGCGCCGGTGCCGGGGAGGGAAAGTCCATCAGCACGGCCAACCTGTCCTACACCATGGCTCAGGCCGGCAAAACGGTCTTAATGATCGATGCTGATTTGCGCAAACCGACGTTGCATCATTTGATTCAAACCCATCATGCGCCGGGCATCAGCGGGTTGCTCGCCGAAACGTTTAGTACGGATATCCGATCGGGTGCCCTCACGACCTTCGGGGTGAGTGATCTTATTCGGCTAATCTCCTTTCAAAAAAAGACCGGCCTTTTGGATCTCACCGAAGGAACAGAGCATATCCGCATGTATTTTCTAAATGGAGAGCTTCAGGATGTCCAATGGATGACGCGGCCGGATGAAAAAAAAATGGCCGCCCTGCTGGTCAAAAACCAACTGCTCTCCCGGGAACAGGCCGAGCAAGCCCTGACCCGAGCCAAGAACACCGGCCAGAAACTGGGGTTCATATTGATCAATATGGGGCTTGTAAAAGAGGATGACATAGCCGGCTTTATTATTCTTCACATGATGGAGGGGCTCCGGATCGCACTGCAGTTCAAATCCGGAACCTTTGCTTTTGAAAAATTACCTGAATCACATTTTGAACAAAGCTCCTTTAATCCTGCGAATTTGCCTCAGCTTTACCGACAGGCCCTCATCGGGCAGGAAGAATTTTGCTATCTGCAAAGCGCAATCGACAGCGCCATTATAAGCACCCCGGCAGAGAACCTCTTTCTTTTGCCCAGCGGTCCGCTCCCGCCGAAGCCGGCTGAGCTTTTAGGGTCTGAACGAATGTCATTTTTACTATCCTATTTGAGTCGCCGATTCGATGTTCTGATAATCGATACACCGCCGGTTTTACTTACAAGCGATGCCCTTCTGATCGCCCCTCAAGCCGATTGCGTCGTCCTTATTGTCAAAGCCGGTCAAATCAAACGGGAAGGGATTAAAAAGACGGTGGATCAGCTCCAAAGAGCCCATGCCAACCTTATCGGTGTGGCCCTAAACGGGGTGGATCTTAAAAAGGAGGGGTATTATCAATATTACTCAACCTACTATGATGAAAATCAGTGAAAATTCATCAAAACTAAGATCATCCCAAAAGGTTAGATGTCTTATTCGTAACTTCTCAAAAACTTATGGTTAAACAGTTAAACATACCAGCGGAATCATCCGGTAATTTTTTTCAAAGCGGGCAACTGTTTGAAGCCGTTTAGGGCGGCTTACAGTGATCCGAACAGCATAAATTGTTAATTGCAGCCTGTTTGTGCTAAGCGACACACTCATTTTAGATCCCGTGCGCGGGGCACTGTTAGGCGCCCTTAACGGCAAGTTTTGGCCGTATTGAAAAAAATTAGCGGATGGCGCAGCG
>JAFDFH010000491.1 GCA_019309945.1 Deltaproteobacteria bacterium | reverse complement strand
TCTATGATATGGTGGGCATTGACGGTCAGGCGCATTCGCGGATTGCTTACTGGTCAGGACTCGCAGCCGGCGCGGCCGCCTTTGCCGGTTCGATATTACTACTCTGGCGCAGGGTGACCGTAAAACGAATCCAAGTGACCACGACCATAAACGATTACGTGACCCTGACAGGGTTGGTCTTTGTCACTGGCGCAGGGCTGTCTAACGTGGTATTCAGTCACTATTATCTTCTAGATACCATTGCACCTTGGATCAGGGGAATTGTGTTTTTCCGACCGAACCCGGAACTGATGCTGGAAGTGCCTTTAAGTTTCAAAATTCATATTCTGAGCGCCTTGGCATTGCTGGGCTTTTCACCATTCAGCCGTCTGGTTCATATTTGGAGCGCACCCTTTACATATCTGCTGAGACGCTACATCGTTTTCCGACGTCGGGTGTCTGAAGCACCCAGCCCATATGTCGAATAAATTTTCCAACTGTCAATTGCTCCGCTAAAAGGAGGTTGCTATGACCGAAGAAACAGTCTGTTATGCCCAATCCAGTCGTGGGGCGGCACTGTCCTGGATAACCCTGGCTTTTTTCGGGGGCTTTGCAGGGGTCTCAGCCTTTGGCCCCATTGTGACAAAATTAAAGGATGCCATGGCTTTAAGTCCGTTTCTCATGGGTCTGATGGCAGCCAGTCCGGCGCTCACCGGTTCGCTGCTTAGGATTCCCTTCGGCGCGATGGTCGATCGAATGGGGGGCAAGAAACCGAGCCTGATCTTGTTGGGATTGGCGGCCCTGGGCATCACGGGTATCACCCTGATGTTTTGGCTTTTCCCAATTCTAAGCCCCGCTCAGTATCCATTTTTCCTGCTGTTTGGTGCCCTTTGTGGTTGCGGTATCGCTGTGTTTTCTGTGGGCATACCAACTGTGTCCTACTGGTATCCACAAAAAACACAAGGTACGGCCCTGGCCATTTATGCCGGTCTGGGAAATCTGGCTCCCGGTTTATTTGCTATGCTTCTGCCGTACCTCGTTGTTTCTTTTGGGTTTACCTTTTCTTACGTGTTGTGGCTCGGCATGCTTCTGCTGCTAGTTGTTCTCATTTACATTTACATGAAAGACGCACCCTATTTCCAATATAAGGAGATGGGTATTGAAATCGATCCGGATGCATTGCTTCTGGCATGCGGAGAAGAACTGGTACCGTCAGGCACCGCAATGGCATCGATAAAAAAGGCCGGCTCAGACTGGCGAACCTGGTTTTTAACCTTTTTCTATTTCGTGACATTCGGTGGTTTTATTGCACTGACGGTATGGTTTCCTTCTTATTGGGTCGGACTTTACAAAACCAGCCTGGTCCGCGCCGGCATGTTGACCGCCCTATATTCGATTCCCGCTAGTCTGTTGAGGGTGTTGGGCGGGTATGTGTCAGATCGAGCAGGCGGCGAAAAAACAATATTCTTTTCATTTTTGATTGTCGCTACCGGAGCTGTGTTGATCATTTTGGCAACTCGGTCCGCAGGCCTTGCACTGGCGGGAGTGTTGCTGCTCGCTCTCGGGATGGGCTTTGCCAATGCCGCGGTATTCAAGTTGGTGCCCAAATACAGCCCCAATGCTGTTGGGGGAGCAGCGGGCATCATCGGTGGGTTGGGCGCATTCGGCGGATTTATTATTCCAGTACTAATGGGACTCTTTGTAAAGCTAAGCGGTACCGCTGGATATTCACAGGGTTTTTGGGTATTCTTGGGGTTGGCTTTGACGGCCCTGATTCTTTTCGCAGTGCTGAATCGTTATGCACCGAAAAAGCCGGACAGCGCTTTGTCTCAAAATTAATCAAATACCACCTATTTTGTATATCAATTCGTAAACAAAATGGAATGGTGCCCCAAAATTGTAAGAACGAACTTATATCTGCTTTTTTATTCAAGCTCCAGATCAAATCCGCGAAGGTTGGCAGCAAATTGTGTCTATGGGTACATCCTTGATTAATTAGTGCCCATCCAGAAACGGTCTTTTTGCCCGGTCTCTGCGTTATGCTCAATATTTTATCCTCGGAATATCAACTATATGCCTGTGGTAAAATTTTTCGCATGTCTTGATCTCGAACAAAAATCCTCGTTTCTAGACGGACACCAGTTAAGTATATAATCCCGATCTTGCCAATTTATGACTTGAAAATATATTAATAAATCAACACTTGTGTTTAAATTTGTTTACATATTTTTTTTGAACCTGAAAAAAATTGAGATTCAATATCCATTTTAAGTGTATGATTTTAATATTAAATTAATACTTTGTTTGTATTCGGGCACGTTTCTTGCTCATACTTATATTTTTATTAAAATGATAAACATAGATTGAAAAGGCGTAACTACTCTCACGTAGTCAGGCTGAAGCTGTTTAGACTGAAGGCTGAAGGGGTCAGAAAAGCACGATTGCCGTACTTTGGCGGAAATATCTGATTCTTGCATCAAACATGGCTCTAAAATGAGCTTCTTCCGTGCAAAAATTGAAGTTAGCGCTTACCAGTGCTCAATAAGTATCGATATTCATATGTCGGCATTTTGCTGAATTGAAAAGCTCGATACAAAATCGAATAGTCTCTTAAAACAAAATCAAAAGGAGGATAAAAAAAATGAAATCGCTAAAAATTCTTTTCGTGATTTCGACAATACTTTTATTTGTTTCATCGCCAACTTTAGCAGGTGATTTTGACTGGATCAGGAATTTCAACATCAAAGCTGAAGCGGACCTGTCAGGATTAAGGGCCGAGCTTGCCGCACGTTTTAAAATTGGGAACGTAGAAATCAACACCGTGCTTAGTAATGTTGAAAGACCTGTAGACGCTTATATGGTTCTCCGGCTTGGAGAAATATCAAGACAGCAAACAGACTACGTTATTGAGAAATACAAATCAGGTAGGGATAAAGGCTGGGGTGCACTTGCGAAGAGCCTGGGCATAAAGCCCGGATCAAAGGAGTTCCATGCCCTGAAGCGTAGCCAAGATATTTACAATGAAAAACCTAAGGTTAAGAGCAAGGGAAAAGGCAAGGGCAAGAATTGATAGTAATGCCACCAGACTGTGGTTGCAATTTGATGATATGAGTCAGTCTGACAATACAGCACAAATGTTAATTTTTCGTATTTGGGCAGAAACGAAAACTGCTATTTCCCTCAATTTCGGCGTCAGTCTCAGATTTTAATCCTCAAAATACGCTAATGTATTCGTGCCTGCCCCGCCTGCC
>JAFDFH010000116.1 GCA_019309945.1 Deltaproteobacteria bacterium | reverse complement strand
CCAGAAACGGTCTTTTTGCCCGATCTCTGCGTTATGCTCAAAATTTTATCCTCGGAATATCAACTATATGCCTGCGGTAAAATTTTTCGCAGGCCTTGATCTCGAACAAAAATCATCGTTTCTGGACGGACACTAACTATTAGGTGAGTCTCCCATCTCTATTTATGGGCCGGGAACATTATTTCTGCTTTCATATCGGATAAAGAAAAGCATGATTACCGCTCCGGCCATAAAACTCAGCAGAACCGGCCCGAGTTGATGGAAATTTTCGAATAACCGAAGTTGATTGCTGTAAATTTTATAATCCGGCATTTTTAGAATAACCTTGTTGATCTTCAGATAAAGGTCAACAAACTGGAATTTTTTAAATGGCCAGAGGGCGTGTATGGACCCACACATAAGACCAATAAGAAAAAATATGGTTTGGTCCTTGAACCGGGTGTACACATAATTAAAAAACTTCACAAAAACAATCAGACCGGCAAGGCATCCGGCTGAAAAAATAGAAATCAGGACAACATCCTCAATGTAAAATTTTTGAAGCCGGGAAATTGCAGAGATTACCGTATAGTATTTACCAAAAAGAAGAAGTATAAAAGATCCGCTAATACCCGGTAGGACCATTGCTGAAATTGCCAGCATTCCGACGAAGAAGGTCCCGATATATTCTGCGGGCGAATAAACGACCAAAGTACCCAAAGCAACACCATCGAGTACGTCCTTATAATGTCTGCTTTTTTCCAATACCTTAATCGATGGGTCAACATTGGTGCTGATTAGAAGTGTGATTCCCAATCCTATAAAAAGCCAGATAAAGAATCTGAAGTTTTTATGATCGAGTAGTTTATAAGGAATATATATAGAAAAAACAATTAAACCGAGAAAAAATCCGTACGTTATTTCGTAGTGGTGTTCAAGCAAGAACTTTACCAGGTTGCTTAAAAGTAACAGGGAGCAGACCGTACCGACTAATATCCGTATCAGAAAGAAAAAATCTTCGGTAAATATTAACGCCTTTGTCTTTTTTAACTGCCCTTGCTTCATCAGCGTCAAAATCATTTTTACAAAGGCCGTGTTATAGTTTCCGATGGCGTTTAATAATTTGGGATAAATACCTAGAATAAGCGCAAAGGTTCCACCGGAGACCCCTGGTATGATGTTTGCGACGCCAAGAATAAAGCCGTAGATAATATCCTTCAAAAAATAATCTCCTTTTAAAAAAGACGGTTGAGGTCTTATCGAAAACTAACTGCATTTGGCAAAGCCGCATGAATGACAAACCAGGCATCCCTCCACGTGGTACATGACCGCCCCACATTCCGGGCATACGCCCATCATTGCAGTGCTTTCGATAAAATCAGGATTAGTTAACAACTTCAACACCTGAGCGATCGCATCCGGACAGGAAAGAACCATTTTCCCGTTTTGCCATGCAGGCGAAGGACATCGAATGCCGGTAAGTTGTTTGACAATTGAATCCACCTTCACTCCTGATCGTAAGGCCAGTGAAATTAGACGTCCGGCCGCTTCTATTTGGGAAGATGCGCATCCCCCGGTTTTTCCCATTTGTGCGAAAACTTCACACATTCCCTGTTCATCGGAATTAATCGTAACATACAGTTTACCGCATCCCGTGCTGATTCGCTCTGTAACACCGTATGTACGTTCGGGCCTGGGTCTGGGCGCAATCTTTGAGGACTCATTTTGCTCGCTTCCGATATTCAAAACCTGTTGGGCACGACTGCCGTATCTGTAAATCGTAACACCTTTACAGCCATTTTTATAAGCAAGAAGATATACCTTTTCAACATCTTCCTTTGTCGCGTGGGCAGGAAAATTGACGGTTTTTGAAACCGCATTGTCCGTGTATTTTTGGAAGGTAGACTGAATCTTGATATGCCATTCAGGTGCAATATCATGGGATGTCATAAAAAGCCGTTTCACATGATCAGTGACGGCATCTGCAGACTGCACCGAGCCGGTTTTTACAATTTCTTTTACAAGTGCTTGACTGTAAAATCCCTCCTTCTTTGCGATTTTAATGAATAGAGGATTCATTTCAGGAAGAGACTCGCCATCAAGGATACGTTTTATATGGGCGACAGCAAAAATCGGTTCAATGCCGCTGGAAGTGCCGGCGATAATACTAATGGTACCGGTCGGTGCGATGGTTGTCGTACTTGCATTTCGCATATAAGGGGTGGAAGGGTCATCAAAGATGCTTCCTTTATAATAAAGAAAATTCCCTCGCTTTTTGGCAAGTAGGGCCGATGCTGTCCGGGATTCCTTCAAAATAAACGACATCACTTTTTCTGCCTGGAAAACCGCCTCTTTAGAATCATAGGGTATTCCCATTTTTATCAACATATCGGCAAATCCCATTACGCCGAGACCGATCTTGCGGGTCCCTTTGCTCATTTTCTCGATGCGCGACAGGGGGTATTTGTTGACCTCTATTACGTTATCTAAAAAGTGAACGGCAGCGTGCACCGTTTTTCTCAGGCGATTCAGGTTAACTACGTTGCGAGTGATCATTTTTGAGAGATTTATAGAGCCCAACGTGCATGATTCGTAAGGTAAAAGCGGCTGTTCGCCGCACGGATTGGTTGCCTCAATATCCCCCAGGTGAGGAGTAGGATTTTTCCGGTTGATTGCATCGATGAAAATGACACCTGGTTCTCCCGTCTGCCAGGCAGAAAAAACGATCATATCGAAGATTTGTCTGGCAGAAACGCTTCGGACGGTTTTGCTTGTTCGCGGATTGACAAGATCATAATCAAGACCTTTTTCAAGTGCGTCCAAAAATTCTTGCGTCAATGCAACCGAAATATTAAAGTTGTTTAACCGGGTCGGGTCATTCTTTAATAAAATAAAGGCTTCAATATCGGGGTGATCAACCCGCAAAACCCCCATGTTGGCACCCCGGCGGGCTCCTCCCTGTTTGACTGTTTCAGTAGTTACGTCGAAAACAACCATAAATGAAATCGGACCGCTTGACACGCCCGCTGTTGATAGTACTACATCTTTTTCAGGACGAATTCGTGAAAAAGAGAATCCTGTACCGCCCCCGCTTTTGTGAATCGTTGCCGTATGTTTAAGGGTTTCAAAAATATCTTCCATAGAATCTTCAATGGGAAGAACAAAACAGGCTGCCAACTGCCCCAGACGCCGTCCCGCGTTCATTAGCGTTGGTGAATTGGGTAAAAACCACATACGGGTCAATAGTTTTAAAAATTTTTTTTCTGTTTTTTCAACATCGGCTTGCGGTTCAAATTTTGTGTCGGCGACAGCAATACTTCTAGCTACTCTTGCAAACAGATCCTCCGGGGTCTCTTTGATATTTCCGTTATGGTCCTTTTTCAGGTACCGCCGTTCCATTACAACCTTCGCATTTTGTGAGAGAGAAACCGCCATTTTATTAACTTTGTAAAAAATCGTATGTTTGTTAAGAGGAAACGCTATTCTATCCAGCCGCCCTTTCGAGGGGGAATGAATTGGTTAACTCTTTTTTTAGGAACTCAATAAACGCTTGGGATAGGGGAGATAAGCTGCGATATTTATGTTTTGTCAGGTAAAAACTCCGTTTTAGCTGCAACCCATCAATCGAAAGTGCTTTTAAAGTTCCAGCCTGTAGGGCTTCAAGTACTGCCAGGGTCGAAAGGATAGAAACACCAACATTGCTTTTTATTCCCTGGATAACCGCTTCCGTACTCCCCATTTCTAAAATAATGTTAAGATCTTCGATTTTACAACCCTTTTTATCAAGGCTGCGCTGGATTGATTTTAATGTTCCGGAACCGCTTTCCCGACTGATAAATGGTTCTTTAAGTAGTTTTTTTAAGTTGATATGGTTATTTTCGGCCCACGGGTGATCTATTGGGACGACAAGACACATCTCGTCGTCGATCAGTTTTTCCTGAAACAGGTTTTTATATCCTGTTTTGGCTCCGACCACGCCGAGGGCCAGCACACCGGTAAGAATGTCACCTATAATTTTTTCGGTGTCTCCAATAATCAGAGAAATCGAAACCTCCGGGTAATTTTTTATGAAATTACCAACAATTCGCGGAAGTATATATCCGCCGGGAATCGTACTTCCGCCGACAACTAAATGTCCCTTGATTATTCCCTGAAATTGAGACAGGGCGGTTTCGGTCTCATCGCGCAAAGCAATAAGCTTGCAGGCATATTCGTAAAGTAGTTCTCCCGCTTTTGTGGGAACTGCTTCTCTGGTAAGACGATCGATAAGGCGACATCCAAAGTGATTTTCTAAATCCTTAATGTGACTGCTGATGGTCGGTTGTGAAAGATGAACCGTTTCTCCGGCTTTAGAAAAGCTTCTTAATTCTATGACCTTGCAGAAGATGTTTAGCTGCCACAGATCCATTTTCTTTAAATTAGCGTGTTAAAATTGAATTCGTGCTTTTTACGGCAAAAATTGCCCTGGCTACGGAGTGTGATCAGACCACTTGTAAATTTTTCGGTATAGTCGGGTTAGGAGGTTTTCTTGAACTTTTCGATTAATTTCTGATTGACCACAGGGGGTACCATGTCATGGATGTCGCCGCCAAAACGCGCCGCTTCTTTGATTATGGAAGAACTGGTGAAGATCCAGCGAAAACCGGTCATCAAGAAAACAGTCTGAATTTCTCGATTCAAGCGGCGGTTCATCATTGCCATCTGAAACTCATATTCAAAATCTGAAACCGCTCGCAGCCCACGCAGGATGGCCCGTGCTTTCCGTTTGGCGCCATAATCAACCAGGAGCCCCTCATACCTGTCTACTTCAATATTTTGAAATCCTTCCAGGCTGACTTTGAGCATTTCCATTCGTTCTTCAACTGTAAAAAATGTTTTCTTGGCGGAATTGCACATAACGCAGATAATTATCCTGTCAAAGAGCCTAAGCCCTCTCTCAACAATATCGATGTGGCCGTTGGTAAGCGGGTCAAAGGACCCCGGATAAATAGCAACTTTTTCCATATTGTATTCGCCCTTTTTGCAGATTTTTAAGATTTTCTTCCTACCCTAAATTCAATAATTTATATCATATAACCTAAAAATGAAACAAGGGTTTTTCCATGCCTTCTTTGATCATCAATCCTGAACGATAGAAGATCTTCCGGGATTGACTCGGAAACAGAGTGTTCAACAACAATACGGGTGTCTTTTTCTAAGCAGTGGCTGTGATGAAGGTTGTATAAAGCCGGCTTTACCATGTTCTTGCTGTAAGGCGGATCTATGAACACAAGATTAAAAGCAGGTCGGTAGAATCGAATACAATTTAAATTTTGAATAATGTTCCCCTGAATAAGTTTTGCCCTGTGATCAAGGGCGCATGACCGAATGTTTTGCTCAATTACCGCAAGCGCACTTTTATGGTTATCCACAAACATTGCGAATTCAGCTCCCCGGCTTATCGCCTCGATGCCGAGGGCGCCGGTTCCGGCAAACAGATCCAACACAAGTGCTCCACGAACATGGTTGGAGAGGATGTTAAATAAAGATTCCCTCAGTCGATCGGCAGTTGGCCGTATTGACAGACCCCGAACGGAATACAACTTTTTACCCTTCAAGTCTCCGCCGATGATTCTCAAATCCTTATCCTTAAAGATGGGAGTTCAAGTTTACCGGTTTGACCCTAGGCGATAACCTCAAGACATATCTTTCAGCTTTTTGTGCAGATAACTCGGTTTAACACCAATTGCTTTGGCAGTTTTTGATACGTTATTATTATATTGAACGAGCTTTCTTTGGATAAATTCTCTTTCAAAGGCCTTTTGGGCGTCTTTTAAGTCTTCGAGTAAATATAATTGTGATTCGATGGATGTTAAATCACCCCCGCAATCCGGATTATACGGCCGAGGCATATCCGAATCATCGATAACATCTTTTTCTACCATTATCCCCAGACGTTCAATAAGGTTCTTCAGTTCTCTGACGTTGCCCGGCCATGAATAGCGACTCAACAGCGATAGTGCCTCCTGGGTCATTTGTTTTCTTTTACTTCGGTTTTGTTTGGCACACTCATCAAGGAATGTTTCAACCAAAAGAGGAATGTCTTCACCGCGGTTTCTTAAAGGCGGTACTTCGATGGGTATTACATTCAGCCGGTAATACAATTCTTCTCTAAAATTACCTTTTTCGATCTCCTTTTCAAGATCTTTGTTGCTGGCTGCAATAACTCTAACGTTGACATCCAATATTCTGGTCCCACCAACCCTCTGGAATTGCTTCTCCTGAAGCACTCGCAGAATCTTTGCTTGCGTTGTTAGGCTCATGTCGCCGATTTCGTCAAAAAAAATTGTTCCGCTACCGGCCAACTCGAATTTGCCTCGCTTATTTGTAGTTGCGCCGGTAAACGCTCCCTTTTCATGACCAAACAACTCACTTTCGATGGCTTCCTCAGGTATTGCTGCACAATTCACATCGATAAGCGGATGGTCTGACCGGGGGCTAAGTTGATGGATGGTGCGGGCAACCAGTTCTTTGCCTGTTCCATTTTCTCCGGTGATCAGTATCCATGAATCTGTTGGGGCGGCTATATTTATTTGTTTTTTTACTGCGACAATAGGAGGGCTGTTTCCGGTTAGGGAGTGTTTTTCTATGGTTTTTTTACGAAGGTAGCGGTTTTCTTCTTCAAGCCGTCTGAAATTCAGTGCATTGTTAATGGTCACAATCACTTTGTCAATTGAAAGGGGTTTTTCGATTAAATCGAATGCACCCAGTTTTGTAGCCTTGACGGCGGTTTCGATTGTTCCATGCCCGGTGATAATGATAACATGGATATAGGGGTTATCTTTCTTGATTTCTTTTAAGGTTTCAATGCCGTCAATGCCCGGCATCCATATGTCGAGCAAAACAAGGTCCGGCGGTTCGGCATCAATAATCTTCAGGGCCTCATATCCATTCGAGGCTGTCATAACCTCAAATCCTTCATCAGAAAGAAGACCATCCAAAGATTGGAGTATCGATCGTTCGTCGTCAACAATCAAAATCGAAGGAAACATACTAACCTCATGATATAATATAGTAACTAATTACATACGGCCTACGATACACAGCGATAAGTGCTATTGCCCGAAGGCCGGGCCTCTTTACGCAGCGATTTAAACCGGTAGTTCGATAACAAACTTAGCGCCATGGGGTTGATTATCCTGCACGCCGATCACACCATTATGATCGGCAATAATTGTACTAACGATCGTAAGACCTAAGCCCATGCCGGACTTTTTAGTTGAAAAATAGGGTTCAAAAAGTCTTGTCTTAACCTCATCAGAA
>JAFDFH010000490.1 GCA_019309945.1 Deltaproteobacteria bacterium | reverse complement strand
AGTAGGGGGCTCCGGCTGAGTTGAAAATTTAAAAAAAGCTGTAACCTTTCGCGTTTAGATTCGTTTAGGAACTAAAACTGCGAAGGGAAGTATAGGAAAGGGTATCGGAAATACAATATCAAACAGGAGGCAACTTATGAAGAAAGCTATTTTAATTTTTTCAACTTTATTAATTTTTATGTTTAGTATGAGTCCGATGGCATTTGGGGGAGGAGATCAAAATCGAAGTACGAAAGGTAATGGCACGACCTCAACAGGTTCAGACAGCCAGGGAGCAGCTTCCCAAGATCGTACGGGAAGGTAGTGGAAACCAGGCTCAGGTTAATCCGGATGGAACAGAATGGTGACAAATACGATAGAGGTTTGTTGGGGCAAATTGCCGTAACTTCTCAATATGATCCGGTAGGCCCGCTGCGCATCCGGTAATTTTTTTCAATACGGCCAAAACTTGCCGTTAAGGGCGTCTAACAGTGACCCGCGCACGTGATCTAAAATGAGTGTGTCGCTTAGCACAAACAGGCTGCAATTAACAATTTATGCTGTTCGTGTCACTGTAAGCCGCCCTAAACTGCTTCAAACAGTTGCCCGCTTTGAAAAAAAATATCGGATGACTCCGCTGCTAGGTTTAACCATAAGTTTTTGAAAAGTTGTAAATTGCAGAAGGGAAAAGATGGGGCCATTCAATGCCCCATCTTTTGTTTCGCCTGGATGTCGATAATCAGGAATGCTTTGGTTCCGATGCCCGTCCAGGGCATCATTTGTTGTTTCAGGTGGGACAGAGTTCCGGCTCGCCCGGCGTCTTTTGCGCTGAGGCTTCGGAAGGCACCTCCTTAGGATCGCCCAAGCTCGCCAGGGCGTTTTCCTGAAGAATTTTAATTTTCGTGGCGCCGATGGTCATGGCCACGGCCATGGTTTCCTGCAATTCTTCTTCGCTGGCGCCGAGGTCCCTTGCAACTGCAAGGCAATAGTGCGTTCACGGATCGCATCCGGCGGCAAGGGATGCCCCCAGGGCAATGAGGTGCTTGGTTTTGCGGTCGATCCGTCCTTCTGAATAAACCGCGTCGAAAAATTCCTGATATTTGCTCAAGGGGGTTTCCATCTGATCTTTTCCTTTTTGACGTCCGGTTTGTTCCGGTTTGTCGGCCCGAATAAGGACGCCTTTGGTTTTCAGCGAACTGTTGAAGCCGGTTTCCGCGACGAGTTGTACGTTTATAAATCCCGTGTTTCGAAGCATGGCCAGGAAATCCTCTCCCGGTATGGCTCCGCCTTCTCATTGAAACCAGGTGTCGATCCGGGTCTTCAAGTCTTTCTGCAGCTCGCCCACGAGCACCTGATCGGCGATCATGAACCGTCCACCCGGCTTCAGCAGTCTGAAAGCTTCGGCAATTGCAGCCTCTTTAGCGGGAATCAGATTGAACACACCGTTGGATACGACGACGTCAAAACTTTCATCCGGAAAATCCAGTTTATTGGCGGAACCTTCGATGAAAGATACGTTTTTTAAATCCGTCATTCCGAGATTGTTTTTTCCGCGTTCGAGCATTTCGGAAACCAAATCGATGCCAACCGCTCTGCCGTTCGGTCCGATCATCCTGGCGGCCAGGATGGTATCCACGCCCGCACCGCAGCCAATATCCAAAACCGACGTGCCTTTCATGACGGTTCCCAGGGAAAAAGGATTTCCTACCCCGCAATATGAGGCTGCCACAGCATCCGGTAAATCTTTCACCAGGTCAGGATCGTAGCCTAATGCCTTAAGACCGTCTCTACCTGTGGGGTAACTGAAAAGTCCTTTAGGATTTACGGCTGCTTGGTTATATTTTCCCCGGATACCTTCCTGTATCCGTTTGTTGTCTGCGGATGTAAGTTGAGTCTCCACTGTTTTACTCCTTAACCGTGACATAGGGGTATCGGGTTGTCTTCTTGATATTATTGATGATGGTGTCTTCCGTAATCATGTCTGCATCGAATTTGACCCAGGCACTTGCCAGTTTCAGTTTGAACTCGGTAACGCCTTCTGACCTTTCCAAGGCCAGTTTGACCATTGTCTGTCACGTCATTCAGAGCATCTGCGGGATGCTGAGATCAATTTCCTTGGTTTCAATGTCGCCCATGTTTATCACCTCCTTTTATCATTTGATTTAACCTGCTTTTCCCACAAAGGGTATATTCTAAAAAAATCCAGATACCTGCATACCCTTTTCGTAACTTCTCAATATGTTTGGGTAGGCCCGCTGCGCCATCCGGCAATTTTTTTCAATACGGCCAAAACTTGCCGTTAAGGGCGCCTAACAGTGACCCGCGCACGTGATGTAAAATGAGTTGTCGCTTAGCTCAAATAGACTACAATCAACAATTTATGCTGTTCGGGTCACTGTAAGCCGCCCTAAACTGCTTCAAACAGTTGCCCGCTTTGAAAAAAAATACCGGATGACTCCGCTGGTAGGTTTAACCATAAGTTTTTGAGAAGTTACCCCTT
>JAFDFH010000115.1 GCA_019309945.1 Deltaproteobacteria bacterium | reverse complement strand
CTGTTTGTGCTAAGCGACACACTCATTTTAGATCCCGTGCGCGGGGCACTGTTAGGCGCCCTTAACGGCAAGTTTTGGCCGTATTGAAAAAAATTGCCGGATGGCGCAGCGGGCTTACCGGAACATATTGAGAAGTTACAATTTAAGCACGAATTATAATATGGCTGTGGCGTTAATTTTGAATACATATCCAAAGCCAGACAACAGATGGAAGGAGATTCTTACAGATGGGACAGAACATATTAGTAGCATTTGATGATTCCGAAAACGCTATGCGGGCAGTCGAATTTATCGTTAAATCTTTCACCCCTCAAAACAAAATCACGCTGTTTCATGTTTTTCAGGACACCGCGGCCCTTTGTGAAATGAACAGCCCTGAATTGTCTGATTACTTTTTATCACAGCAAACTGCTTTCTGTGCTCTGGAAGATAAAAAAAAGCGACTGGTAGATAAGGCCATGGAAAAGGCCAAGGCAATTTTTCTGGCTGCGGGATTTGAGCCCAACGATGTCACATTGAAAGTAGGGGCCAAAAAGAAAGGAGTTGCAAGAGATATCGTCGATGAAGCCCAATCCGGTTATGACATTATAGTTGTAGGAAGAAGAGGCCTGTCCGCAGTTAAGGAATTTTTCTTCGGGAGTGTCTCCCAGAAAGTCATCAACGGGGTAAAAGATGTATCCGTTCTAATTGTAAACTGAAGCGAAAAAGTGTGGGTAGACAGAATGACCACCTTTAAGGGTTTACTCAGAAATTAATTCACAATTTTAAGTGTTTAGGGTCAGTCAAATTACGGCAGGGAAATTATTGTGAAGAACGTTCTTATTCGAGGCGCTAGCGGTAATTCAACCTTATTGATCGGCGAACGAATTCAAAATCTGAAAAAATATATTCCGGCGGGAAAAGTCGTCGTTATTACGGATACCAATGTCCACCGCCTTTATCAAAAAAACTTTCCGTCCTGTAACGTGATAACGATCGGAACCGGTGAGAAGATAAAGAATCTGGATACGGTACAGTATATCTACGACAAGCTTATGGGCCTTGAAGTGGAACGCTCCTCCTTTATTGTCGGAATTGGCGGCGGCATTGTCTGTGATATTACGGGCTTTGTTGCATCAACCTATCTACGAGGCCTTCGATTCGGATTTGTTTCCACAACGCTGCTTTCTCAGGTTGATGCCAGTGTGGGTGGAAAGAACGGTGTAAATTTCGGCGGGTATAAAAACATCATAGGGGTTTTCAACCAACCCGAACTTGTTATCTGTGATTTGAATCTCTTGGGGACCCTGCCGGGTAAAGAAATACTGTGCGGCTTGGCCGAAATTGTAAAACATGCCGTCATCGGAGATGCGGATCTGTTTGGATACCTTGAGAAAAACTATAAAAATGCATTTTCCCTGGATCCCCCAGTAATAGAAAAACTGGTATATGATTCAGTGAAAATAAAATCGACGATAGTCAACAGGGATGAAAAGGAAAAGGGTGATCGCCGGAAACTCAATTTCGGTCATACCATCGGGCATGCTATTGAAAAAACCACTGGGATTCCTCATGGCGAGGCAATCAGCGCCGGTATGGTTGTCGCGACAGCGATCGCTGTAAAAAGGAATCTCCTATCATCAGAAGATGCAATTCGGATTAAGCAACTGCTCAAAAATCTGAGACTCCCGACCGAAATTCCGACCGATAGCGAAAGGCTGTTTGATGCGTTGAAAAAGGATAAAAAAAGAGAGGGCGACAATATCCATTTTGTCCTGCCCAACGGCATCGGGAATGCAATTGTGAAACAAATTTCAATAAAAGAAATAGAAAATGTGCTGTCAGTAGCGTAAAGGACGATTTCGGAGAAATCGTAAAATGAGATATAAATTCATATGTATTTTCATTATTATACTGGTTTGCAGAGGTTCCTCCCTCTTTTCCGAGACCGTCTCTAAAAAGATTGAGGATTCTTCCCAGCAGCCCGCTGCAGAGGAACTGACGCTGGATCATGCGGTCATGTGTGAGGGAATAAAAGACTATATCCCCCTTAACCCGGCAATCGTTTTTTCTATTTCAACCGGAAAAGTTTCCTGTTTTACTTCTTTCGACCCTGTGCCTGAAAAAATGTTTATTCACCACAGGTGGTTCCGCAGGGAAAAACTCGCCACCCAAAAAAAATTGGTGTTGAAGCCTCCCAGCTGGTCAACGTTTAGCAGTATTCAACTTCGAGCAGGGGATAAAGGCCCATGGCGTTTAGAAATTACCGGCCCGGAAGACAACGTTTTTCATGTTTTAAGATTCAGCATCACGGATTGATGGTCCATGGAAATAATTAGCTCATTTTTTTCGAGTATCCGATGGCAAGATATCGTTGATGTCGCCTTAAACAGCTATATCCTTTTTCGACTGTATGTCCTTTTTCGGGGCACGACTGTTTTTCGGGTGCTGACCGGAATCGCGTTACTCTGGATTTTTCAGCGGATAGCCGTTTTCATAGGTTTAATTGTTACCAGCTGGGCCATACAGGGGATCATTGCGGTTGCCGCACTGATCATTATCATTGTTTTCAGAAATGAAATTCGAAGCGTCCTTCAGGCAAAAAATTTAAAAGCGATTCTGTGGGGCTTTCCCCATATACAGATACATACGCCAATCGAAATAATCGTGGAAAGCATTTCGGAGCTATCTCGACGGCGCTGTGGGGCCTTGATTGTCTTTCCGGAAAAAGAAGATATAGAAGACATGATCCAAAGCGGTGTACCCTGGAATGGATCCATATCCAAAGAAATGCTGATAAGTATTTTCTGGCCCGACAATCCGGTTCATGACGGCGCCGTAATAATACGGGGCGATCGGGTCACAGAGGTCGGAGTTATTCTCCCTCTATCAAAACGAAATGACTTTCCGTCTTCTTACGGGACGCGTCACCGAGCGGCGATAGGACTGGCAGAAGCGACAGATGCTCTGGTTCTCATGGTCTCCGAGGAAAGTGGCAACGTGGTTATGGCAAAAGGTTCCTCCGTCTTTAACATCCGGGGCAAGGAGGAACTCACCCAAAAAATGCAAGAGCATTTAGGCGTCACTATAGATTATTCGAGTCGTCGAATAAAAGAAAAACGGCAAATTGCCCTGGCGGCATTGGTCTCAGTCGTTTTTGTTACCGGTGTATGGGCCAGTTTTTCGAGAGGATTGGAAACCCTGATTACACTTGAAATTCCCGTGGAATATATGAATCGTGGTCCGGGAATGGAAATTTTTGAAACATCGATAAATGCCGTCCGTCTTTATCTGAGCGGATCAGGGGCCCTGATAAGATCGATTCGACCCGAACAGGTAAAAGTAAAGTTAGACCTGAGCAAAGCCGTTGTGGGTTTGAACACCCTTACGATCAAAAATGAAGATATCATTCTTCCCCCCGGCGTGTTGTTAAAAAGAGTTGAACCATCGTTTATTGAATTGGCACTCGACGTTCTAACGGAAAAGGAGTTACCCCTCCAGGTTGACTGGTCCGGAAAGTTACCTGAGCATTTAGTCCTCTATGGAGCGACGCTCGTTCCAGATAAAATCCGGGTAATCGGCGGAAGTCAAATCTTAAAAAACATATCCACGCTCTATACTGAAAAAGCTTCACTTGAAAACATCAATAAATCCGGCACAATAACGATTAACCTGGCACTTTATCCTGCGTCATTGAAAATCGCTCCGGGTTTTGACGACCGTGTTACGGTATCCTATGTAACCAAAGAGAGGCTTCCGTTTTAGACATTCGGAAGCCCCCATGATATTCTATATTTTTCGGCTGCGGCGGGATAAAAATTCCGCAATGTTACATTATCGGCATATACTTCTCGATTTCATACCGACTCACATGGGTGCGGTAGTTATCCCATTCGATCTTCTTATTTTGTAAAAATTTATTGAATATATGTTCACCCAGCGCTTTTTTCACCAACTTTGATTTTTCAACTTCAAGAATCGCCTCATATAGATTCCCTGGAAGCGTTTGAATACGCTTTTTCTTTTTCTCTTTTTCAGACATTTTGTAAATATCCTCTTCAATGGGTTCCGGAATTTGATACTCGTTTTCAATCCCTTCAAGCCCGGCGGCCAACATAACGGCAAAAGCCAGATAGGGATTGCAGGCCGGGTCCGGCGCACGGAACTCGATGCGGGTAGCCGACTCCTTTCCAGGTTTATACATGGGAACCCGAATCATAGCGGAACGGTTATGTCTTGCCCATGAAATGTACACGGGCGCTTCGTATCCGGGGACCATCCGCTTGTAAGAGTTGACCCACTGGTTCGTTACCACGATAATTTCCCGTGCGTGTTTCATAATTCCGGCGATATATCTTTTAGCCATTTTGGAAAGGTGATATTGATCGTTTTCATCAAAAAAAAGATTTCTCTCGCCCTGGAACAGGGATTGATGCACATGCATTCCGCTCCCGTTTATGCCAAAGATGGGTTTGGGCATGAAAGTGGCATAACAACCTTGTTGCCGGGCGATTTCTTTGACCACGATCCGATAGGTCATCGTTTTATCCGACATGCTGAGGGCTTCGTCATAGCGGAGGTCGATCTCGTGCTGGCTGGGCGCCACCTCATGATGGCTGTATTCCACATCAATCCCCATTTCCTGCAAAGCAAAAATGGTCTCCCGTCTTAAGTCCGCTGCCATGTCCAGAGGGCGGCTGTCAAAATATCCCCCTTCATCCAAAGGCTCGAGTTCTGTTTTGCTTTTAAAATAAAAATATTCCAATTCAGGACCGACATTAAACGTATAACCCTTTTCTTTTATTTTCTGTAAAAGTTTCTTTAAAACATAGCGCGGATCTCCTTCATAGGGGGTTTGATCCGGCTTGACGATATCACAGAACATCCGGGCAACCGGCCGATCATTCGGACGCCACGGCAGCATCCGGAAGGTCGTCGGATCAGGCATCGCGACCATATCGCTTTCCTCAATCCGTGCAAAACCTTCAATCGAAGACCCATCAAAGCCCATACCCTCACTCATGCCCATCTCAAGCTCATTCGGCGTTATGGCAAAGCTCTTTAGCATACCCAGGACATCTGTGAACCAAAATTGAATAAAGCTGACGTTCTTTTCTTTTACGACTTTCATGACGTCTTCTCTTGTCGTGCAGATTTGATTGCCCATCGGCGTACCTCCCTTTTAATATAATATAAACAATATGTGGCTTAGTTCAACGTTTCTATCTTATGTTTACGAGCCCTTAGTTAGTGCCTGAACGGAAACTGCTATTTTCCCCAATTTCGGCGTCAGGCTCAGATTTTAATCCCCAAAATACGCTAATGTATTCCTGCGGTTAAAATCTTCGTCTTCCTTGAACTTAGAAAAATTATCTAGTTTTCGTTCTGGCACTAGTTAAAAGAGATTTTAGATATCAACCTGATTTTAAAAAAACAACTGAAAAATGGTAACCCTATGGAAAACATCTAATGAGCGACATTTTAAACCTGAAAAATTTCAGTGCGTCAGGTTACTCTTGAAAATATTTTTAATCCACACTATTTAATTCTGGTATGATAATTTGTAACCGTTCACGGCTTGAAACTTGAAATTGGAAAGTAGAAATTGGGGCGAGATGAAACGAGTTTAAGAGTTTTATGCAACAAAAAGCTTCAGAACACCATGGGCTATCAGATAATACGATCATCGACAGCACTTCAAAAGCATGAAGGCCAAATTTCCAATTTCTAATTTCAACGTTCCGTGAACGGTTACAATAATTTAAAACGTTCAATTTTATCCACGGTTAGGGATATCCCTGCAATCAATCAGGTAGAGACCATTGAAAAACGCCCTCTTTTGCCCAATTCCAGCATCAGGCTCAAATTTTAATCCTCAAAATACTCGATGTATTCCTGTGGTTAAAATTTTCGCCCTCCTTGGCCTTGAACAAAATGGAACATTTTTCAAAGGTCTCGGGTAGTGTTCATATGAAACCGGAAATCAACATTTTCCCAGCGGACTTTAATATCTCCGAATTTGATACCCATTTCAATGCGTTCCACGAGCTGATGTCGAAAAAGGTTCAGGAAATCCTTGTGGTTTCCAGCCCTTATGACGCATACATCATGGAGGAAGATGGAAGTTTGGCATCAAAGATTATCAATGAATACAGAGGCTTGAATCTTAGCCGTCCTCCCCGGGTGACCCGGGTTGCTTCTGGCGAGGAAGCGTTAACGACTTTGGAGCGTAAGCAATTCGATCTGGTCATTACCATGCCGAATCTGGCTGAAGATGATTTCGACACATTTGGATTAAGCACGGAAATAAAAAAGAGAAGGCCGAATTTACCGATTATTCTTCTCACCAATAGCGTTAAAGACCTGTCTCCCGATACAGGCGCAAACAGCTGTCCTTTTATCGACAATACATTTATCTGGACCGGAGATTCCGATCTTTTTCTGGCACTGGTTAAAAGTGTGGAAGATCGCCTGAATGTTGACCGAGATACAAAGAAATCAATGGTGCGGGTCTTGATTCTGGTTGAAGACTCGCCCCTTTACCGGTCGTTTTTTCTACCGCTGATTTATAAAGAAGTGGTACGACAAACTCAGGCGGTACTAGAAGAAAGCCTCAACGAGGAACACCGCCTGTTAAAAATGCGGGCCCGACCAAAAATATTGATTGCGGAAAACTATGAAAAGGCCATGGATCTCTTCAACATATACAGGCCTTATGTTTTTGGCGTGATTTCCGATACCCGTTTTCCCCGCAATTGCACTATGACTGATGATGCAGGTTTTATGCTGCTGTCCGAAATCAAAAAAGAAATCCCCCACCTCCCTCTTCTACTGCTGAGTTCCGAGTCCAAAAACCGGGAAAAAGCAGAACACCTACCTGCTGATTTCCTTGATAAAAACTCTCCCCATCTTCAGCAGGAACTACGTGATTTCTTTCTAAATTGCCTGGGATTCGGAGACTTTATCTTCCGCATGCCGGATGGAAAGGAAATTGCCAGGGCTTCAAATCTGAAGGGGCTTGAAGAAATTCTTCCCGATATCCCGGATGAGCCTTTATGTTATCAGGCCCAGCGCAACCGGTTTTCTAACTGGATCATGGCCCGTTCTGAAATCACCCTTGCCACCCGGATGAGTGAAATCAGCGTCTCTGACTTTCCTGACGTGGAACAAATGCGACGGTATATTATCGGCAGTATCCACGCGTTGCGGAAATGGCGACAAAAAGGAGTAGTGGCCCAGTTTATACCCGATGATTTTGATCCGGAGGTTTCGGATTTCGTTAAAATCGGCAATGGTTCTCTCGGCGGGAAAGCCCGGGGTCTATCCTTCATGGCAAACCTGCTGCAGCAAACACCTGAGTTTCATAAAAAATTTTCCGAGATTAACATTATCATCCCCAAAACGCTAATCATAACCACGGATGGTTTTGAATCTTTTATTACCCAAAATAGATTACAACACCTTGCCGATGGTGAAAGCACGAATGCAGAAGTTATGAAACACTTCTTAGATGCAGATATGCCGGAATGGCTCCAAAAAAAACTAAAAGCCTTTCTCGCTCAAGTAACGTATCCCCTGTCTGTGCGTTCTTCAAGCCTATGGGAAGATTTGCAATTTCATCCATACGCCGGTCTTTACAAAACGTACATGATTCCAAATAATCATTCTGATTTTTCGAAGCGGCTTCACCATCTGGTTACGGCCGTTAAACTGGTGTACGCTTCAACTTATTTTGAAGAACCCAGAAAGTTTTCAAGCAGCGTATCCCATCAATTTCAGAAAGACAGCATGGCAGTGATGATTCAACAGGCGGCCGGAAAAGAATATGGATCCTACTTTTATCCTGCCATATCAGGAATCGCCCAATCGCGAAATTTCTATCCATTTGCATACATGCAACCTGAGGAAGGTGTTGTCCGCATTGTTTTAGGGATGGGCAAGGCTATATCAGAGGGGCAAGCATTGCGCTTTTCGCCTCAACATCCAAACTTTTTGCCTCAATTTTCCAAAGTAAGTGATATTCTATCGAATTCACAGCGTTTCTTCCATGCTTTGAAAATCAAAAATTATCCGGATACACTTAACATTCAAACGGACTCTAACCTGGAAAAAAGGGAAGTGGCGGAAGCAGCGACAGAATTTCCTGTAAAGGCGCTATCCAGCACTTATTTCCCCGAAGAAGACAGGATCAGGGACACCGGACATGGACCCGGGCCTAAAGTTCTGACTTTTGCCCAGATCTTAAAATACGATATATTTCCTCTACCGCAGGTATTGTCAGACCTGCTCGATCTGGGACGCAAGGGCATGGGATGTCCGGTTGAATTCGAGTTTTCCGCGGATCTTCGCTCTGATGAAAAACATAGAGGTAATTTCTTCATTCTTCAAATCAAACCCATGGCTGCCGGCGATGAATATTTTGACGTTCAAATCAGTGATGATGACATTCACAGGGCTTTCTGTTATTCGACCCAATCGCTTGGACACGGCCAAATTGAAGAAATTGCAGATATTGTTTATGTAAAACCCGACAGGTTTGATCCATCCGCTACCGTTCAGATTGCAAGCGAAATCAGCCGGTTAAACGCTGTGTTATTAAAAGCAAAGCGGCCGTATGTCTTGGTGGGTTTTGGAAGGTGGGGATCTGATGACCGATGGCTCGGCATACCGGTGAAGTGGTCGGATATTTCCGGTGCCAAAGTCATGATTGAACTTCGAAACGAAAAACTAAAAGCCGACCCTTCCCAGGGGTCCCATTTTTTTCAGAAAATCACCTCTCTGGGCATCCATTACCTCACCATAACCGAGGGTACGAAAGATTTTTTTAACTGGGAATGGATAGGCGCTCTGCCGGTAAATCGGGAAACGAATTTTGTATGTCACGTGAAACTAAAAAAGCCGTTCGTTCTTAAAAACGACGGCAGGAAATCCCAATGCGTAATGTTTGAAAGCTGATTATTAAAGGGCGATGTCGGCTTTACGGTGTTTTTTTATCGCAGAAAAGATATCCAATTGACTTTTCAAATTCCGAGCTTAATTTTTCAACAGTTCAACCTGAGTTTAAAGACTATATTGGATTTCCTGAATATGTGACCGCTTTAAAACAGAGAGGAGGCTCCTATGACGATTGATCGTTTAGTTATGGCTTTGGCAGGCAGTTTTATTCTTATCAGTCTGTTGTTGTCTGTTTTTCACAGTACTTACTGGCTGTGGTTTACGGCGTTTGTGGGTGCAAATTTACTTCAGTCCTCATTTACAGGATTTTGCCCCTCGGCCATCATACTCAAGAAATTGGGGGTCAAGGCGGGAACGGCTTTTGAATAATACGGCCAATTACAGGGCTTGGTTTTTTGCCATATTCATGAACGGTCTTCACGATGGCCTGCATATTTTCCAGCTTGACATCCGGCCACAAATCCGATCCAGGCCAGACGCCGTCTACGCCCGCGTCAATATTTTCCCGGATTGCGCCTACGGCCTGATCCACGCTGGTCTCGGCTCTGCAGGGAAGCTCATAAACGTCGAAATTACCAAACAAAAGCACATCAGGCCCAATTTTCGCCCGCGTTTCCTTTAGATTGTTTTTAATGTCGACACCGATCGCATCCGCTCCGCACTGGTTCATCATCTCCACGAGCGAATCGGTTGCACCGGATATATGTAAAATTTTGGGAGACTCCCATGAATCAAGGATTCGGGTCAACCTCGGTTGTACCAATTGGCTGAACATCCGGGGTGGCAGAATCTCGGCGTTTGATCCGGGTTCACTCAGGGTGATATAATCCGCGCCCGCATCCTGCCAGGCCTTCCCGATCCGAATCGCCATAGCGGTAAGCTTGTCCAGAACTTCTACAATTTTCTCCTTTTGTTTGAAAGCAGCTTTAAGAACCACCTCCAGTTCAAGGATCTGCCCCAGTTGCGTAAATGGACCCCGCAGCCAGACACCCAGTGGGTATTCCGGTGCTTCGTTTTTTATCATCTCGATTGCCCTTGCTACCAGGTAATGGCGCCCACGTTCCAAAATATCTTCCGGCACTTCAACTTCATCCAGGCTCTTCCATATTTTTTCGGGTATCGTGGGAAATACGATATCCGATGTATTTTCGTAGAAATTAACTCTGTTCCCCAGGGCTTCCGATTGCATCGTGATATCGAAAGGAACAACGATGCAGTCAAATTCCATCATTTTTGATGAACGAATCGCGGCCCACGCCATTCGTTCGTGGTCCGTGTGGATACTCGAAAACCCGTAACCGGCCTCATCAAGAGCCGGTTTCACCAGCATGGACAATCCACTGAATATCGGCATCGTATCAATGGGTTCCCGTTTCAACAGCCCCATGACGCGTTCTTTCGGTGTCAAATCCGCCATTACTTTTACTCCCTTCGTATTTTCGGATTTTCTTCCAAAAGGGTAATCTTTTCATCCTATTCTCCGTTATTACCCTTTTCAGCATCTTCTTCCTGGTGATCCAATGGTCCTTTCTCTATTTCCACTTCGATAATCCGTTGTTTGTCGGCTTTGGTGATACGGATGGTGTGGTTTCCTATTTGTATTTCTTCCCCGACTTCGGGTATATATCTGAGCTCGGACAGAATAAAGCCGGATATGGTTTCATAATCTTCCCTTTCGTTTAATCCCAGATCCAATACCTGATTGACCTCTTCGATTTCAGTCTCCCCTTTCACGACGCCTATGTTCTCGTCAACCATCCGGATCATGATTTGCTCTTTATCTGTTTCGTCATAGATCTCACCGACGATTTCCTCTAAAAGATCCTCTATGGTAATCAACCCACTGATACCCCCATGTTCATCAACGACCATTGCGATGTGAACCTTTTCCTTCTGGAATTCTCGCAAAAGGTCGTCGATGCGCATCGTTTCCGGAATAAACATGGCGGGTCGGACCAGACTTTTTAAGGTTACGTCAGCATCGCCGGCAAGTGCTGCCTGCAGAATATCTTTGATATACAGAATGCCCATTAAATTGTCCGGGTTGTCTTCATATACCGGTATCCGCGAGAACCCCTTGCGAACAATATCCTGGGCTACATCTTTGAGCTTTTCCTGGATATCGATAAAAAATATCTGGGTTCGATCCGTCATAATCTCGCTGGCATGGAGGTCGCTGAACCGAAAAATATTATGGATCATTATGCGTTCATCTTTCTCAACCTCGCCGACCTCTTCGCCGAGGCTTACCACACTCTTAATTTCTGCTTCCGTAATAATGGGTATCTCATTGTTTCCCTGAATCGGTTTGGAAATAAACATGGTCAGCCATTCCAGCAATTTGATGGCAGGAAAGAGGACATATTGAATGAGCCGAATGACCGGCGCGGTATGGATGGTAATCCACTCGTTTTTAGCCAGGGCAATAGTTTTCGGGGTAATCTCTCCAAAAACAAGAATAATGAAGGTCATAATACCCACCGCGATTCCAATGGCATTTGACTTGAAAATATCGATAGCGACAGATGTCGCAATGGAGGAGGCTGAGATGTTGACCAGATTGTTTCCGATCAGGATTGTAATAATGAGTCGCTGATTGTTATCCTTGAGGACTTTGACCAGGTGGATACCTTTCTTGTTTTGTTCCAGAAGGTGTTGAATTCTGATGTCCGAGAGGGAAGTAAATGCGGTTTCCACACCCGAGAAAAATGCTGAAAGGAAAATAAAGATCAGAAGAATAAAAAATTGTTCCACTATTCCCATGCTGACAGCCCGCTTTTGCCAGTAAGCGAGATCTTTGAAATGTTCGATTTTTTTGTTTATTTTTCCCGGATCATAGACAAATATGTATCTTCTCGTTGGTTACTATGGCCGACAATGCCTGTCAAGTGGAAATGAATTCGTAACTTCTCAAAAACTTATGGTTAAACCTACCAGCGAAGTCATCCGGTAATTTTTTTCAAGGCGGGCAACTGTTTGAAGCCGTTTAGGGCGGCTTACAGTGACCCGAACAGCATAAATTGTTGATTGTAGTCTGTTTATGCTAAGCGACACACTCATTTTACATCACCTGCGCGAGTCACTGTTAGGCGCCCTTAACGGCAAGTTTTGGCCGTATTGAAATAAATTGCCGGATGGCGCAGCGAGTCTACCGGAACATATTGAGAAGTTACATGAATTCGGAATAATGATATGTAATAGCTCCAAATATTGCAATTTTTATTGAGCCAATTTCAAAACGTCCCATTTTGCCCAATCTCTGCGTCAGGCTTAAATTTTAATCCTCGAAATACTCAATGTATTCCTGTGTTTAAAATTTTCGCCTTCCTTGGCCTTGAACAAACTGAAACGTTTTGAAACTGGCCCTTTTGTTTAAAATTTAAAACCCTATTGATTTTATTATATTTTAACATAAGATCCAAATTCTGCAAGATCAAATTGGCCACAGCGTCAAGGCGCAGGATAAAGGATGGAGGAGGCCGGTGGTTATGGAATTCAAATTTTGTCCCTTTTGTGGTAATCCACTTGGAACAATAATGGATGCTACCCAAATTCGGCTCTATTGTGATCAATGTGAACGGATTCATTACCGAAATCCCACGGTCGGCGTGGCGGTTCTCATGGTTGAAAATGACGAATTGCTTCTTGTAAAACGTCTGGGTTCTTATGAAGGATCTTGGTGCATCCCTTGTGGCCATGTGGAATGGGGGGAAGATGTTCGAAAGGCAGCACAGCGCGAATTCCGGGAAGAAACAGGAATGGATGTGGAAGTAGGACCGGTTTTTGCCGTACATTCCAATTTCCACGAAATTGAGAAACAAACAGTGGGAATATGGTTTTGGAGCATGCGAATCGGGGGGCAATTGCAGGCAGGTTCGGATGCCAGTGAAGTCAAATTTTTTCCGTTATACGCTTTGCCGTCATCAATGGCTTTTCCAACCGATATCCTTGTATGTGAGCAATTGAAATATTGCCTT
>JAFDFH010000114.1 GCA_019309945.1 Deltaproteobacteria bacterium | reverse complement strand
TAGTGCAGCTCGAGCATCTTGGTGCCGGCAGGGATTTCTCCGCCGGGTAAGTTGAGTGGACGGGCCGTGTGCGTGACACTCACCCGAAACAGGCATTCGGGATCGTCCCAGAATTCAAATATTCCTTTTTTTCGGCGCAGATACCAGTCGATCCCGCGGATCAGTGACCGTAGGATCGACGCAAAGCCGCCGGCAACGTGGCGCTTCCACCACGAATGCTCCCGCAGCCACAGGACGCTGATGACGACATTAAAGAGCACGAAGGTCGCCGCGTACCAGACTAACGTTATGGCACGTTCCGGCCCGCGTGTTGTAAATAGTTCGGCAATGAAATAGGTGTGGATCAAGGTCGAGGGGATCAGGCCGGCCACGGTGGCACTCAGAAAAAGTGGTGGCCGCACACCGGCCAGGGCGGCACCGAAGTTGACCACTGCGAAGGGAAGCGGCATGAAGCGGGTTTGTACCATCGGCCAGAATCCATGCTGCTCAAGGAGATGCTCAGCGCGCTGGAGACGTTTTCCCGTGATCTGAACGACAAAGTCCCGTCCCAACCCAAGATCCTGGCGACCTGGTAGCTTAGCACCGCCCCCATCAGGAGCCCCACCATGTTGTAAAGCGAGCCATACAGGACACCGAAGACGGCACCGCCCATTAGCAGCGGACCTGTCGGCAAGCCTAGTACCGCCATTATCGTATAGAGCCCAATCAGAATGAGCGGCGACCACCAGACGCCGCGCAGTTGGGTGGCGAGTGCTACCATTCCCTCCTCGCTCAGCATTGCGCCATACGGCGTCAAACGGAACAGTGCAAACCCTGCCAGAAGCAGGGCCACGAACAGGGACAGGCGCAGCCATACCACGGGGGGCATGCGCTTTTTCTTTGATTGAGTCATTGGCATATTTATAAGCGTTTGCTTTACGGAAAACGGATTAGGCGCGAAGACTAAGTTCGGGCTCTTCTCCCGATTATTTGATGCAACAGGTTCAAGGATTCGAGGATTCAAGGGGTCGGGAGCTTTCCTTCTGACGATTTAATATTAGATTTTAGAATATCTTAATCACAGCCACATGTCAATTATTAGCACGTAAGTTTAAAACCCTGAAGGCGTAGGCAGGCGCTGCGCGGTTGGAGGGGGTGCTACGCGGTTGGGAGGTTAGAGGTTGAAGGTTAAAGGCTGAAGGGAAAAAGCCAAAGACGCACGGCACACGACACAAGGCGCAAGGATTATGAACCGCTCTGAAACGTATGCCCTGCGCCATACACCTTGAACCGAATAAGCAAACTAAACGCTCCAAACGCTCTCAACGAAATTCACGCTCTTAACCAATAAAACCAATTGAACCAATTGAACCAATAAAACCAATTAAACGCCCCTAACGCTCTGCCCGGAAAGAATTTTCAAGAAAAATATTGATTTTATTTGAGTTAAGTTGTACAATCAATTTGTACAAAAACGTGAGAGGGGTGACAAAAATATGGAAAAAGTAGGGATCAGCAGGCTGCGAGGAAACCTGTCCGTATTTCTGAAAAAAGTTCAAAAAGGGCAGGTGATTACAATTACTTCACGCGGTCATGAAATGGCAAAACTTGTCCCTGTGGAAAATAAGAGGGAGAAGTCAAGGGAAATTTTGCGGGAAATAGGTAAGAATGCCACTATTGGAGACGTTCTAGCCCCCATTGATGAAGAGTGGGAAGCTATGAAATGATTGTCTTAGATACCCACATCATCATTTGGAATGCTTTGAAGCCGGAAATGCTCTCGCGAAAAGCAGAAAAAGCCATTTCATCAGCCAATAATTCAGATGGAATAATATTTTGTGAAATCTCGTTGTGGGAAATAGCAATGCTGATGCACAAAAGAAGAATCAGTATAGACATCGAATATCTGGAATTCATAGAACTGATACTGGAGTCCAACAAATACGTTTTTGGGGGAATTACGCCTGAAATAGCATGGCTTTCCAAGGACTTGTTTTCGGATTCTAACAAGGATCCTGCTGACAGAATAATCGCTGCAACATCAATCATCGAAAAGGCCAAACTGGTTACTGCTGACAAGAAATTAAGACAATCTAAAAAAGTTGCTACTATCTGGTAATAGGGAATTAAACAAACATCGAGTTCCAAACGATCCAAACGATCTTAACCATCATAACGTTCTAACCATCCCAACCATCGCAACCAACCAAACTTGCCTATGAAATTCTGCCACGCAGACCCCGTCAGGGGATTTCACCGGGGCCAATAAAACCAACCTAACGCTCTCGTTACCGTGGAGTCGTTCAGCTGAGACCATATGCTTGGATTGCATTACACTATAAATTGACAGCGAAGCGTTAATGTTTTTAATGAGATCGGAAAGAATAGAAACGCATAAAATCATGGGCATCCCCATGATCCCTCCATGCACGTTCGAAGGAACTTACGGTTGAGTAATAGCGGAGAAACTTTATAAATAACAAGATACGCTGGGGACTGGACAACCCGCATCCGTTTTCGCAGATGAAGACGGAACTGATCTGGGAAGGGAAGTATGATGAGTATGGCAAAAGGCGGGCGGTGGATATTGCAGGATGTGCCATGCCGCTTCAGAGGATTGAGACTGTGGATGAACCAGCTTCACGAGCGTACGTTCAAGGGAATCTTTTTGATCCTGTTAAATCCCATAGTGATGATTTCCGAAATCGGTTGATATGGGGTGATAATAAACTGGTGATGGCAAGTCTGTTAAAGGAGTTCAAGGGAAAGATTGATCTCATTTACATTGACCCACCGTTTGACGTAGGGGCTGATTTTACGATGAATGTACCAATCGGGGAAAAAAGGGAGAATGTAGGGAAAGATCAGTCTGCCCTGGAGATGGTTGCATATCGGGATATGTGGGGCAAGGGAACGGATTCTTATTTGCAAATGATGCATGAGCGTATCGTTTTAATTAGGGATTTGTTGAGTGAAAAGGGCACACTATATGTTCATTACGATTGGCACGTAGGCCAACACTTGAAACTAATCCTTCTCGAAATATTTGGAGAGGAAAATTTCATGAATGAAATTTCCGTACCCGCAAAGATCGGACACTTAAAACCGTCAGTGATTTTGGATATGACAGATATCCGAAAAAAGGCAGATATACTGCCTGCGTGAAGATAATAGATGTTTTCGGGTGTGATACAAGCATCACTGTGGAGATAAACATATAATCATTCCGGGCAGTTGGTAAGAGCTGCCCGGGCAAAAAGAATCATATCAGGGGGTAGCATGGAAACAACGGTAATCTATTCAGATGGAAATACGTTAAAAACAGATGTAATCCTGCGTAAATGGCTGGGCAAACAAAGGAAATTCATTGCGATTATAGAAGGTGACAGCCTGATAATCAAAAAGACTTATTCTTTGCTCGATTTTTCTTCCGAACCGGACGAAGACTTCATGTCTATGGAGGAGATAAACAAAGAAGTCCATAAAGCGAGGAAAGAGAATGAACATAGTCGTTGATACAAACGTGTTGATCTCGGCTGTTTTATGGAAAGGCCCGCCTTCAGATGCCTTGAAAATCATACTTGAAAAATACTCTCTGGTTCAAAGTCAGTCAACAGTTGAACGCTGTGGCTGAAGAGCGGGTTCCGCCCCAATAAAAACATTTCTTGCCTCTTGACATGAATGTGCTTTACGTGTATTATACGTGTAACTTCTAAGGGGGGTGTTTTTGATGCAAAAAAAACTCACATTGACCATTGACGAGGAAGTCTATAACGGCTTACGGACAGTCATTGGGCCACGAAAAATCAGTCGTTTTATTGAAGAATTAGTTCGTCCACATGTTGTCAAAAAAAATATGTATGCTGCATATAAAGCGATGGCAGCTGATCAGGTCAGAGAATCCGAAGCCCTTGAGTGGTCTGAGGGCACATTTGGAGACGTAAATGATGAAAAGAGGTGAAGTGTGGTGGATTAACTTCGACCTTTCCGTCGGTGGTGAGGTTCGTAAGCAGCGCCCGGCTGTCATTGTAAGTAATGATGCTGCCAATCAGTTCCTTAATAGGGTCCAAGTCGTGCCCTTGATGAGTAATGTTGGTAAACTTTACCCCAGCGAATCATATGTGACGTTCCGGGGGAAAAAGTCCAAAGCTATGGCCGATCAACTTACCACAGTGAGTAAGAAGCGGCTAATAAATAATGCAGGATCAATTTCTTCTGCTGGGATGGATGGTGTAGCCCAGGCGATTAAGGTTCAACTGGATCTATAAGGCAGAACAAGACAGTACAGTGGAAAGCCAGGGCCGTGCTGCTGAGGAATGATGCAAATGGTGATTTCAGAGTACGGCCTTGTTTCGCAGCCATTTCTCCAGCCGCTTCAGGCCTTCTTCGGTTGTCACTTTCGGAGTATATCCCAAATCTTTTCTTGCGGCCGTCATATCGAACCAGTGGGCGGTTGCAAGTTCATCCGCGATAAATCGTGTCATTCGAGGCTCATTTTTTACATGAAACGTTTTATAGACCAGTTCTAATAGGGCTCCGATCATCCACGCTACCCATCTGGGAATTGAATGCTTTACCGGAGCAAGTCCGGCGGCTTTTAATATGTCGTTGATCATATCCCACAAGAAGACAGGCTCTCCCTGGCTTATAAAATAGATATTTCCTGATAGATCCGGATTCTCGTCCAATTTATCAGCCGCCAGAATATGGGCTTCCGCCGCGTTGTCAATGTAAATAGTATCCACCCGGTTTTTTCCGTTGCCGACTCTGACCAGTTTTTTTGCCCCTGCAATAATCCTTGGAATAAGGTGGTTGTCCCGTGGGCCCCAAATGAGATGGGGTCTTAATATAATCGTCATTAAACGGTCATGACGGATCGCTTTAATGCATTGTTCGGCCAGGGCTTTGGTTTGAGGATAGTAGGCGTGAAACCGCTTGGGATACGGAACGGATTCATCCACACCTTCCATGTTGGTACCGTCGAAAATAACGCTGGGTGAACTGGTATAAACAAGTTTTGAAATGTTATGGTTTAGGCAGGCATCGATAACGTTCCGGGTTCCGGAAACATTTGTTTTAAAATAGTCGGAATAATGCCCCCAGATACCGGGTTTGGCGGCCACATGAAATACAAGATCCACGCCCTGGCATGCTTTGTCAACCGCAACCCGGTCGCCAATGTCACCCTGGATCTGTTCAACACCCAGGGAGGATAGTTCCGGGTAAAATCTCCGGGACAAGCTACGAACCGCATCTCCCCGCTGGACCAACCGTCTGACGATTTCACCACCGAGGAAACCGCCACCGCCGGTAACGAGGACGTTTAAGGGGAGTTTTTTATTAATAAATGCCTCACAATCACAGCGTGCTAAAGAGAAAGCGTCTCATCATTCCAAAAAGATGATGTCGTATAATTTTTTAGATAGTTCCAGGTCTATTGATTTCAACAGGTTGTATTCCTCAAAGGCCTTTTCAATGTTACCGATACGATCATTGACAACCCCCAGCCAGAAGTGCGCCTCGGGATGGTCAGGTTTAATTTGAAGGATTAGTTTAAACGCTTCGATCGCGTTACCAAAATCGTCCATTTTGTAAAAAGTGACCCCCAATTTCAAAATAGTGTCAACACCCTCAGGATCAAGCGAAATCGCTTTTTTATATGCTTCGATGGTTTGTTTGTTTTTCTCCAATGCATTGTAGCAATCGCCCAACAGAACCCATGCTTCGATGTTGGCCGGGTTTGCTTTTGTGAATTTCTTTAAAAGCTGAACAGATTTTTTATATTCTCCAATACGATAAGTGCTCTTGGCCATATCAAAATCGTTATTCGCCAGACCTATGCCTTTTAAATGGAATAAAAAAATCAGAATTAGCACTGATATTTGTTTTTTGTTCATTCTTTTGCCCCTTTCCCCGAATAACTTGTATTGTAATAGTTCAGCCACTAAGGCACTAAGGCACTAAGCCACGAAGGTTATAATATAATTTTATTGATACCGTTTTTAATAAAAGGTACGTTAAAATTGATAAGAAAACCAAAGCACTTACCACGTCCTAATACCTTATGTACCGTAAATTCCGCATCTACAATTTTTTTAAGCAATAGATTCCTCTCTTTTTGACAAAAGTTTAAACTTCATATTCCTTTTTTTGTGCCTTCGTGCCTTTGTGGCTGAACTTTTACCTTGTATTTGAATTTTTTCCCAGCCCAGACTGCCAGCTTTTCACGGAAAATTTTTGAGTTGTGTCGTATATCTACCGGAAACGCTTTGTGAAAAAGGATTGTGTCGATATTCTTCGTATGTTCATGTCGACTTGCCAGTTGGAGAAGCTCTTCTTTCAGCCTCCTTTTCTTTTTGCCTTTATCCGCTTGTTCCAGTTCGACACAGATGACCGGCTTTTGTCTCGTCGGGGACCCGATGCCCACAAGTGCACTTCGAAATACCCGGGGATGCCGGTTGAAAATGGCCTCACAGGGAATCGTAAAGAGGGGGCCGTATTCTGTGGTTACGCGTTGATTTTTACGCCCGCAGAACCAGATTCTTCCTTTGTTATCTTTCCAGCCCAAATCTCCCATCCTGTGCCAGACGTCATTTCTGTCATTGATTTTGGCAATGGCATCTGCTCTGGGGTTTTCGAAATATTGCCGGGTCACCAGATCCCCCTTTACCGTTATTTCGCCGATATTACCGTCGGGTACGATCAGATGGTCCGACCAGTCGATGATTGGACCGTCCATAATCTTTATAATGCACATTTCAATTCCGTCAAGCGGACGTCCAATACAGGTACCGTAACCCTGTTCGCTGAGTTTTTGGGTCTCGCTTAAAATTTCATTGCTTGCAATGGAAATGACAGGTACGGCCTCGGTTGCCCCGTAAGGTGTGTGAACCTCGGCACCATCGGATAACATGCCGGCAAATTGTTCAATATTGTCTGGAAGCACCGGCGCTCCCGCAGAAACGACTCTTTTCAAAGACGGCAATCTTAATCCTTTGGCCTTGCCATAGCGTCCCACACGATTGAGCAGGGCAGGGGAAGCAAACATATTTGTCACCCCCTGACTAAGGATTGCACCGATAATCTTTTCATGGTCAACAAAAGCCGGCCTGGTGGGATCCATATCAGGTATTATTGCCGTCATCCCCAATGCGGGATCAAATAGCGCAAAGAGGGGGAAAGTCGGGAGATCGATTTCATCCCTTCCGATACCGAAGTGGGATTTGATATGGCGAATCTGGGCATCAAAAATACCGTGAGTGTAAACAACACCCTTGGCAGGACCTGTGCTTCCGGTGGTAAATAGAATGGCGGCGGTTTCGTCCCGGGTTGTTTTAGCCATGTCATACGGCTTCCAGGGAAGCGGTCGGATCTGTTTCAACGTATGTCCCCCCCAAAACCAGCGCCGGCCCACTGTAACCCATGTTTTTACGGTATTGAAAAATTTGGGAAACAATGTTCTTAGAACATGGGCGGGAGGAATGCCGATAAAAGCTTTGGGCCGGCTCTCTTTAAGGCATTGGAGCATACGGCGGATCCCCATTCCCGGGTCGACAACCACCGGAATCGCACCGGTTTTAAAAAGGGCAAAGGTTAGCGCAAAAAATTCCAGGCTGGGTTTAACCATTAAAATCGTCCGGGTACCCCGCCGGATTCCAGCCTTTGCCAAACCATGGGCCAGGCAATCAGATTCCTGATCAAGCTGCAAAAAAGTAAGGTGGGCGTAGGCAATCCGGCGGTCTTTATCCATGCCCGCCGGGTAAACAACCGCCCTTTTATATGGCTGATCCACGGCCATGCTTTTCAGATGCGATGAGACATTTAGGAGGTTATTTTTTTTTATTTCGTCGGTAGTGTTCATTTAGCTGGATGCTTATACA
>JAFDFH010000489.1 GCA_019309945.1 Deltaproteobacteria bacterium | reverse complement strand
CTGGCGATTTCCCGCGTAATTTCAACATGGGGAACCTGATCGATGCCCACAGGGACACCATAGGCTTTATACATAATAATATCAGCTGCCTGGAGCACAGGGTAACCAAGAAAACCAAATGTGGAAAGGTCCTTGTTGTTGAGCTGAACAATCTGTTCCTTGTATGTGGGGTTGCGTTCCAGCCACGGTACCGGTGTTATCATAGAAAGAATAAGAAAAAGTTCAGTATGTTCCTTAATATGTGACTGGACAAAGAGAGTGCTTTTGTCAGGCGAAAGTCCTGCGCTAAGCCAATCTATCATCATATCGCGGATGTAGCCGGAAATAGGATCGGTATCTTCATAATCACTGGTCATGGCATGCCAGTCGGCAATGAAGAAAAAACAATCATATTGGTCTTGCATTTCGACCCAGTTAAGTAGAGCACCGTGCAGATTGCCAAGGTGAAGCGGTCCAGTTGGGCGCATTCCGCTTAATATTCTTTTCTTTTCGGTCATATAAAATCTCCTGGTCTAATAAGTCAAAACGTCAATCAACAATTCAAAAATCCATTACCCGTCTATCTTCCTAACAAGATGTTGAACATGGGTATTAAAAAAAATGTTAGTACACTACTCAGTGAACCTGTTAGAAGCAAGAGAATAATTATTATCATGCCGTATCGTTCCATGCGGGCATATTGCAGCCTCAAACTGACAGGCAGAAGCATGGCTAGTATTTTGCTCCCGTCCAGAGGCGGAATGGGGATAAGGTTGAACACCGCATTGAACACCGCAAGAACCAAATTGATCAACACACTGTAGCCGAGCATTTGATAGAGATCCAGGGCAAATGGCTTCAAGAAGGACGCATGCCATAGCGGTTGAAAATAGGTCAGGATTTGAAATAGTAATCCTGATATAATCGCCACGGCAAAATTAGCCAGAACGCCGGCCGATGAGACGTAAATAGTACCTTTGCGATAATTGCGAAAATTAGAGAAATTAACCGGCACCGGCTTGGCATATCCGAAGATAATGGCAGAACCGGTCAATTTTAAAAGCAGCGGAAGGAAAAATGATCCGAAAAAATCAAGATGCTTGATGGGATTTAATGACAGCCTTCCCGCCAGCATGGCAGTATTGTCTCCCATTTTGTAAGCGACATAGCCGTGGGCTACCTCATGAATGGTTACGGCGAAAAGGAGCGGAACGATCATTATAACAATTTGATTCAAATCTATACTATTGAACATAATTTTTCACAAAAACAAGTTCGTCACTGCGTGTTTTAATCTGTCCGTTTAATTTGGCATCTAGGACGGCCTGAAGGATTTCGCGGTAAACCGGACCGGGCTCATGACCCATTTTTTTCAGATCCTTCCCTTTTATCGAAGTATCGATATGCCGCAGCCTGGTAAAGTAATTGGAGATTGATCGCTTTACCTTCTCTTGTTTGGTGGCCGCCATCATATAGAGTATCAGTTCTATTTTAAAGACTGATAGTCGCTGATAAAGTGTACTGTTTTTCACAGGCTGATTTCTTTCCATCCAAGCAAGGCAATTGTCAGCCTCGAAACGGTCCTTACAGAAAATATTCCTGTAGCGGGGCGCTAGTTCAATCGGCATGCATATTTCGTCAATGGTATTTTTATCGCAGTGCCTGGTAAGCGCCAGAAAATAAACGGCCCATTTTATATATGGTTCTTCGAGAAAAAGCAAATCATGCCATGACAATACTTTTTTGACGGAATTAAACAAAGCAATCAGTTCTTTTGAAAGTATTATGGATGGATGAATAACGTTCAGGAGATCATATTCGTTAAGCCTTATGATAGCGGCTGTTGGGTTTTGCTCTTCGAGAATCTGACGTAGCTCGGCAAATACCCTCCGAGGGCTTAGCCGTTTGAAAAAATCCATTTTTACTGCATTTTCAATCAGACCTGAAGTCAGTTTTCCGATTGTAAAACCGAAACGCTGTTCGAATCTTATTGCTCGGAATACACGGGTTGGATCTTCAACAAAACTTAAATTGTGCAGAACCCTGATGGTTTTTTCCTTGATGTCCTTCTGAGCTGCGAAAAAATCGACCAATAAGCCGAACCTGTCTGGATTGAGCTGGATCGACAGGGTATTTATTGTGAAGTCCCGCCGAAAGAGATCGAGTTTTATGGAACTCATTTCCACGGTGGGAAGGGCCGCCGGGGACTTGTAGTATTCCATTCTGGCGGAAGCCACATCAATTTTAAAACCGTCGGGGAAGATAATTACCGCGGTGCCGAACTTTTCGTAGGAGTGAATACGGGCATCGGCAGTTTTTACAAATTCCTTAGCAAATGCGATACCGTCGCCTTCGATGACAATATCTATATCTTCATTGGTTCTGTACAGGAACAGATCACGCACAAATCCGCCGACAACATAAGCGTCATAACCGATTTCATCTGCCTTTTCGCCGATGGTAGTGAGGATATCAACAATGCGGCGTGACAGACGCTCTTTCATGAATTTTATTATGTTCCTGGTCCTTGCGTGACCTGGTTCCTTCTCCGGGTCGGGTAAGGGTGAGTCGGTGTGCCTGGATTGCCGCACCAGGATGTTGAGCAGGTCGGTGCGTGTGATAACTCCGGCAATGACACCATTATCGATGACAGGCAAAACACGCTGCTTGTTTTCAATGATTTTTTCCTGTATTTCCAATAACTCGGCATCGGGTTCCACCGAACCAAGTTCGGTTGTCATGTATTCCTTGACCGGGATGTGATCCAGACCGTGGAACATGGCCTTTTCAATAACCTGGCGGGTTATAAAACCCAGCAGGTTTTCTTTGCCATTGTACCTTTCCGTGACAAGAAGCGCGTTTATGTTGTAGCGGGTTAGAAAATTGCCGGCATCTTTACAGGAAACATCGGCTTGGACCGTGATGGCAGGGGATGACATAAGGTCTTTGGCCCGGCTTCGTGACCTGATTTTACTATAGAGAATTTCCGCCAGTTCGTGTTCAATTTGGGCCAATGTCTTACCCTTGATGGTTGCGGCGGCCGCAAACGTATGTCCTCCTCCGCCCAGGGGAGTAACAATCGCCCCTACATCGACCTCAGGTATTCTGCTTCGGGCCACGAGGTACATCTTGTCTCCCATGCGAGCGATGGCAAAAATCGCATCAAGGTTTTCCATCTTTACCATTTTATGTACCAGGAAGGCGAAATCAGACACATAATCGTCTGTGGATACGGTTGTAATTACAATTTCAACGCCGTTGATATTGTATCGGGTCG
>JAFDFH010000005.1 GCA_019309945.1 Deltaproteobacteria bacterium | reverse complement strand
AAATTAGAAAATAGAAATTGGAAATTTGGCCTTCATGCTTCTGTACGGTTGATGAACGCATTCAATTTGAGGCCCAGTTTTTCAACTATTGCTTTATATTCTGTTTCGTTTGACTCAGATAAAACTTTTTCCTGTCAGCGGGACTATACCGACCATACCCTCGAAATGACAACCGAAAATTGACCCCTTCCGCTATATTTGCAGATATGCTGTCGGATGATCGTATTATCTGATAGCCCACGGTGTTCGGAACTTTTTAGTTCCACTTATCAAAGCCGTGCCAGACCATACCTGCTAACTCTTCTGCCAGTTTGTAGACATCCAACTCCTAAACTCGCTTCATCTCGCCCCAATTTCTACTTTCCAATTTCAAGTTTCAAGCCGTGAACGGTTACGTTCATGCTTATCTTTTCCTGATGCCCTTCCTGGTAATGGTCAAAACCTTTTCAAACTCCGAATGCTTTATTAAAAAGGAAGCTATGCCATAAAAAACAAGACCGGCCAGGATACTTCCCGTGATTCCGAAAAAAAGGCCGGGCACGTTTCCGTCCTGTGACGGAATAATCAAACGTGCAATGGTCCAGACCCCCGCACCCATTATTGTGGAACATGCCAGGGACTGACCCACAGACGCCGCGATGGTTCTCAAACCTAAAAATCCAAGTCTTTGTCGCAACGCCCAGACAAGCAGTCCCAGGTTCAGTATCGATGCCAGGGACGTGGACAATGCGAGGCCGCCGTGACTCAGATATCTCATAAGAACGACACCAAGCACGATGTTGGCAATCACGGATATTATGGCCATCCGAACCGGTGTTTTGGTATCCTGCAGCGCGTAAAACGTAGAAACCACAATACGAACAGCTGCAAAGGCCCAAAGACCAATACTATAATATAAAAGAGCATAGGCCGTCAACCGCGCCGCATCCGCGTCAAAAGCCCCTCGCTTAAACAGCAGAGCAACGATCGGCTCCCTTAAAATAATGAGCCCCACCATGGCCGGAAGCGTGATAAAAAAAACCAGCTGGATGGCATAGCCAAAGGTATCTTTGACCGCCTCCAAATCCTTTGCGGAGGCCTGCCTGGAAATGCTCGGTAAAACTGCCGTGGCAATGGCGATGCCAAAGATCCCAAGGGGAAACTGTACCAGCCGATCCGCATAATATAGGTATGAGATACTTCCTTCCGGGAGCAAGGATGCCAGGAGGGTTCCGACCAGAATATTGATCTGGTAAACTGCGGCACCAAAGATGGCGGGCAGCATCAAACGGCCGATCTTTTTCATCCCGGGATGGTAAATACTTGCTTTTTTCCAGAAAAAAATCCCTTTTTTTATCAGAAACGGCACCTGCAGCAAAAGTTGGAGGGCCCCGCCAATAAGGACTCCGATGGCGAGTCCAAAAACAGGATGAATGCCATCGGATAAATGGGGTGAAATAAGAAATACAGCCCCAATCATCGCAAGGTTCAACAAAACAGGAGCGAAGGCCGGAGCGGCAAAATGACCGAGGGCATTCAGGACTCCCATGGAAAGGGCAACCAGCCCGATAAAAAAAATATAAGGGAACATAAGACGGGTCAGGGTGACCGTAAGTGAATATTTTTCCGGATCATCGATAAATCCGGGCGCAATCAGCCGAACAATCAAAGGCGCAAAGAGAATACCGAAAATAGCGGCTAGCACCAGCATGGCAGACAATAGCCGGATGGCGGAACTTGCCAGGTGAAAGGCTTCTTCTTTTCCCCGCAGCGTAAGGTATTCGGTAAAAACCGGAATAAAAGCAATGGTCAGTGATCCTTCGGCAAAAAGTCTTCTCAACAGGTTGGGGATCCTGAAGGCCACAAAAAAGGCGTCTGAACTGAACCCGGCGCCAAAAAACCAGGCAATCACAACATCTCTGATAAAACCAAAAATACGGCTCAGTAAAGTTGCCGCACCGACCACCCCTGCGGCCCGGACAACTTGGGTATTTTCGGAAACCGGTGGATTCGATGAAGGGTTCATGGGTTATATTGTTAATCGGAAGGTTATTTTGTAACTTCTCAATGTGTTCCGGTAAGCCCGCTGCGCCATCCGCTGGTATGCTTAACCATAAGTTTTTGAGAAGTTACGTTATTTTCGCTTTAAAATATCCATTTTATTTACTTGACAGGCATTATTCAATTTATTAATTAGTGCCCATCCAGAAACGGTCTTTTTATTTTTAAGAAAATTGAGGGAAAGGAGTTTGTAACATTGGCGAATCATCCATCGGCACTCAAACGCTCGCGTCAAAACCTAAAGCGGCGTTTTCGAAACAAATCAATGAAAACCCGGGTAAAAAACCTCACCAAACATGTGCGACTTACTGTGAACGAAAATTCCACCGAAGAAGTGGGAGCACAACTTAATACTGCAAAATCTGTAATTGACAAAGCATCGAAAAAAGGTGTGATTCACAGAAAAAGCGCTGCACGGAAAATATCCCGTCTCTCTAAGTTTGTTAACACTCTGAACGCTTAAAACGGTTTCGGAACCATTTCCAGCGACCTTTTTAAAAATCGTCCGTTAAACGACTATAGACTCTTTCGGCCAGGCGCTTGGAAATCAGCGTGATTGCAAATCGACGGTTTAGCTCGGTTTCCTGCTTGTTTGCACTGACATCATAGGCCTCGTTACCCCGCATACCTTTTTCAGACCATATGACCCGGCCGTCTGAGCCTGTTAATTGCAAATCGACTGTAATGATCACCCGTCTTTCCTCAGCGGTGAGGACATCTTTGCGGGCGATTGTTTCAATCCGCATGGATTCGCATACGCCGGAAAGAATTGCATCCGCCTCATCCCGGTTTGTCTCCTTTTTGTTCCGGATAAACTCATAAATAAGATCTCCCGTAATGATGTTCTCCAGCCCGGTTTCATTGGTACGGTTTTCGAAGATTTCAATGAAAACTTTTTCGACACCGTTCGGAAGATTTCCGCCACCCGGAAATCGGTACCCACAGGCCAAAAAAAATAGACACAACAAAGGAATAATCCGCCTGCGTTTGATTTTAATAAGCATTGTCGCTCCTTGCTAGACTACTATGTTCACCAGTTTCTTTTTTACAACTACAACTTTTTTTATGTCCTTGGTGTTGATGAATTTTTTTGCACGTTCGTCCGCAAGGGCCATCGCTTTCAGGGTGTCTTCATCCACATCGGCATCGACACTGATCCTGCTTCTGAGTTTTCCATTTACCTGTATCACGATCACCAGTTCATCTTTTAAAAGTGCGTCTTCCCTGTAAGACGGCCATGATGCAAGGATGATGCTCGATTTGTGTCCGAGGACCTCCCAGAGTTCTTCCGCAAAATGTGGAACGATCGGTGCTAAAAGGCGCGTAACGGATTCCATGGCAAATCTCATCACCCCCCGCCTGTCCGCTGTCTTATTTTCCTGTTGCATGGCGGACATGCTGTTCACAAGTTCCATGATTGCACTAATTGCGGTATTAAAATGGAACCGGTCTTCGATATCACGGGTCACCCTTTGGATCGTCTGATGGGTTTTTTTATAAAGATCCCTCAACTCCCCCCCTTCAAGTCGATCAGGGGCGCGATCAAAGGATGCCACGTCCTTTATGGAATCCATACAGGCTGCCGCCAGACGCCACACGCGGTTCAGGAAGCGAAAACTCCCTTCAACGCCCCGTTCACTCCATTCCAGATCCCTTTCAGGCGGCGCTGCAAACAGGCAAAAGAGCCGGGTGATGTCGGCACCGTATTTTTCAAGTAAAATATCCGGATCGATCACGTTTTTTTTGGACTTGGACATCTTTTCGACGCGACCGACGATAACCGGTTTAGCGCAGGTCTTGCAAGTACGATTGGCTCCGCTGACCGCCACCTCTTCAGGTAGCAGATATCCGTGCTGCGGACAGGAGATCGTCTCTTTGCAGACCATTCCCTGGGTTAAAAGCCGGGTAAACGGCTCTTTGAATTCGACCAGTCCGAATTCATTCAGCACGCGCGTAAAATACCTTGAATAAAGAAGATGTAAAATCGCATGCTCTACGCCACCAATATATTGATCCACGGGCATCCAGTATTTTACTTCGGCCTTGTCAAATATGCCGCTCTCGCAACCTGGGCTGCAGTATCGCTCAAAATACCAGGAAGACTCCACAAACGTGTCCATGGTATCGGTTTCTCTGCGGGCGTCCGGGTTGTCACACGCGGGGCAGCGGGTCTTTATAAAGCTATCGAGGACCGGCAGAGGTGACATTCCGCCTTCCAGCATGTCCACATCCTCAGGGAGTGTAACCGGCAGATCTTCTTCCGGCACGGGCACAATACCGCACCGTTTACAATGGATCACCGGAATCGGTGCACCCCAGTATCGCTGTCTGGAGATCCCCCAGTCCCTTAACCGGAAACTGACCGCTTTTTTCCCGGCATTGATCTTTTCAAGGTGATCCGCAATTTCGTCGAGGGCCTTTTCACTGGGCATGCCGTCAAACGGACCGGAATTGACCATAACGCCTTCCGCGGTAAAGGCCTCGGTCATGGTATCCGCATCAAGATCGTCATCAAATGGTTTTACCACAACGACAAGGTCCAGCCCGTACTTTTTAGCAAAATCGAAATCACGCTGGTCGTGGGCAGGCACCGACATTACCGCGCCGGTACCGTATTCCATGAGGGCAAAATTGGCTGTATAAATCGGCATGCGTCGGCCACTCAGGGGATTCCGGCAATAGACACCGATAAACACACCTTCCTTTGCGTGGGTTTCCACGGCCCGGCTGGACCGGTCCTGCCGTGACATGCGATCAACAAACGCGTAAACGGCGGATTCCTGCGGCGTCCCCTTTGACAGTCTGAACACAAGCGGATGTTCCGGTGCAAGGCACATGAAGGTCGCCCCGAAAACCGTATCCTGTCGGGTGGTAAAAACCGGAATAGCTTCACCATGGTTTTCAATGGGAAATCGGATTTCTGCTCCAAAACTTTTTCCGATCCAGTTTTTTTGCATGGTAATCACCTTTTCCGGCCAGCCGGGGAGCCTGTCGCAATGGACCAGGAGATCATCCGCATCGTCGGTTATCCGAAAAAACCACTGCCAGAGCTTTTTCTGGGTTACCTGTTGGCCGCATCGCCAGCATAAACCGGCTTCCACCTGTTCGTTGGCGAGAACCGTCTGACAGGATTCACACCAGTTTACAAAGGATTCTTTGCGGTAGGCCATCCCTTGGTCGTACATTTTTAGAAACAGCCATTGCTCCCACCGATAATATTCCGGCCTGCAAGTGGTGATTTCCCTGTCCCAGTCGTAGGAAAATCCCATCCGTTTCAACTGGGAACGCATATTGTCTATATTTCCATAGGTCCATCGGGCAGGGTGTGAATTGTTCGCAATCGCGGCATTCTCTGCGGGCATCCCGAATGCATCCCAACCCATGGGGTGCAGAACATTCAATCCCCGCATTCGTTTGTACCGGGCCACTACATCTCCGATGGTATAATTTCTCACATGCCCCATATGTATCTTACCGGATGGATAGGGAAACATTTCGAGAAGGTAATACTTTTCTCTTTCCGGATCCATCCGGACTTTAAACAGGTTCGCGTCCTTCCAGATGACCTGCCATTTGGTCTCGATGGTTTTCGGATCGTATCGTTCGTCCATTGGCTATATGTACCTCCCGAATAACTTGTGTATCGGTACCCGTTCACGGGTTCAAAGGTTCAGGGTTCAGAGGTTCGAAGTTCAATGCAAATCTCAAGCGTTGATACGTCAAACCTGAATTTTGGTTGTAACTTGGGGTTGAAAACGCAAATTCATGGCACAGCAGGTTGATTCATACGCAAAATGGCGGAATAATTCGATTGAGAGACCCACTCAAACTCATTTGTTCCATCAGGCTTAAGCAAAAAAGCAACCCTGAATCTTTGAACCCTGAACCTTTGAACCCTGAACCTTTGAACGGCTACATGTATCGATGGTTCAAACTGTGCCTCCTCATGCCACAATATCATATAAATAGCAATAGGTATGAATCCTCAAGGCAACTAGGCAACCGTCATCCGGTGCCCTGAACCAGAAAACATTTGACTTGAAGGCAACAATTTCATATTCAAGCATATCAACCAGTGCCGGATTTCATCCATAGCGCTGAGAGACCTTAGAAAAATGTCAATTTTTGTTCAAGTTCAAGGAAGACGAAAAATTTAACCACAGGAATATATTTAATATTTCGAGGATTAAATTTTGAGTATGACGCCGAAATTGGGCAAAAAGGGGGGTTTTTCAAAGGTCTCGCTGAAACACGCGACAACACAAAAGGACCCATATTTTTTATGAGCATAAAAATTCTTATCAACGCGGTCGACCCGGAAGAATGCCGAATCGCAAAGGTAAAAGACAATAAGCTGGAAGAATTCCATTTCGAAAGTGCGTCCAGAGAGATTACCAACGGCAACATTTGCAAGGGAATCATTTCCAGAATTGAGCCCGGCCTTAAAGCTGTTTTTGTCGATTACGGCGCGGAGCGACACGGGTTTCTGCAAAAACAGGATATCCACAGTGACTATTTTCAAGACAATCAATCCGGCAATCTCTCTTTAAAGAATATCCTCAAACGGGGACAGGAACTTCTTGTCCAGGTCACAAAAGATCCGGTTATGAAAAAAGGGGCCATGCTCACCACTTTAATCTCTTTGCCGGGAAGGTTTACGGTCCTCATGCCCGGCAGTAAAAACCGGGGGATTTCACGCAAAATTGAAGATGAAAATGAACGGAAACAAATCAAGGAGATCATCGACAAATTAAAATTGCCTGATGGATTCGGAATTATCGTTCGTACGGCAGGTATAAATTGCACCAAAGCCCATATATCCAAGGACATTGGTCATCTCCTCCGGCTGTGGAAAAATATCAAGAAAAAGGGGATGCAAGAAAAAGCCCCGGTCCTCCTTTATAAAGAACAGAATATCGTTGTAAGATCCTTACGGGACTATTTTACGTCGGACGTGGCGGAAATCCTTATCGACGATGCTGAGGTTTTTCAGGAGGTTAAAGATTTTGTTAAGATCATTTCCCCCAAACATACCAAAATCGTTAAACACTACAAAGGGGAAAAGCCGATATTCACAAAATATGAGCTTGAAAACCAGCTTGCATCCATATTTGAAAATCGAGTTCAGTTAAAATCGGGGGGCTCCATTGTCATCGAACAAACCGAAGCCATGGTCTCCGTTGATGTCAATTCAGGCAAGGCAACCCATAAAACATCCCCGGAGCAAACAGCCCTCTTAGCGAATCTCGAAGCCGCCGAAGAAATTGCCCGTCAGCTTCGTCTAAGAGATCTGGGCGGCCTGGTTGTCATCGACTTTATTGATATGAGGGATCCAAAGCACAAATTAGAAGTTGAGCGGGCCATGAAGACCCACGTTAAGTCAGATAAAGCCAAAACAAAGTTTGGTAAGATCTCAAGATTTGGAATGATGGAAATGTCAAGACAGCGTCTAAGGCCGCCGATCGAATTCGGCAGTTTCGGGCCCTGTCCGTATTGTCACGGCAAAGGCCTTACCCCATCACCTGAAACACTGGGACTCAGTTTTTTGCGGAAGCTGAACCTTGAAACCCTAAAGGATAAAATCACCGGCGTGAAGGGAACGGTTCCGGTCGAAGTGGCCGACTACCTGTTGAATAAGAAAAGAAAGGAAATCCTGGACTTGGAGATCAGGCGCGGTCTTTCCATCAGGATCCAGGGGGACAGCACCATGATTCCGGGTGAAATCAAAATTATCTGTGAAAAATCATAGCTTGACGCCATGGAGGGAAAGATGGATAAATCAAAGCAAACCCTGGGAATCACCGCAATCTGTGTCATCCTTCTGGCCCTGGGAATTGCCGGTTTGAAATTATGGCAAAAGCAAGGCACGGCACCTGTAACCGAAAATTTATCCCAAAAAATTCGTATCCCTGTTCAACCCCAACCCGTCCTTGATTACAATAGGCTGGAAAAAGATAAAGAACTTATTACGTTGATGAATAAACGCAAGGAAGAATATGGGGTGAACAAAGGAATCGACATGATCGTTACATCCGACGAATCCATTAAAATTGGTGATTCAGTAATTCAAATGCAGGAAATTTTGGATAAAATAGACCTCGCAAGGGGGGATATTGTTGAAAAAAACATCCAGTCAAGCGGAGCGGATTCAAATAAAAATCATCAATTATTTGGCATCCATGTGGTTCAGCCCGGAGACAACATCTGGAACATCCATTTTAATTTTTTGAAAAACTATTTTGAAAACAAAGGGATTTCTCTTTCACCGCTTGCCGATGAGCCGAACCAACGGGGACTCAGCTCCGGTGTGGGCAAACTTTTGAAATTTTCTGAAAACATCGTTTACATTTATAATATAAGGGAACGAAAACTTGACATGGATCTCAATATCATCCAGCCCTTGAGCAAAATCGTGGTCTACAATTTGAATCAGGTTTTTGCCCTTCTGAATCAAATCGATTACAGCCAGGTCAATCTTATCCATTTTGACGGTGAAACCCTCTGGTTACCGGCGGAACAATAGGTGCAAAAAGCCGGAATTTCCAAGCACGCAATGGATCGGTCAAATCACGACCGGCTTGGGAGGGTCCATACCCCCTCACCGGCACCATCGGTTTTATAAAAAATTAAAGAAATATTTGACCTGGGCCATCATTTAAAGTATATGGGCGCCCACCCTTGTCCATAATACAGGATACGAGACCTTTTAAAAATGCTTATTTTTGTTCAAGTTCAAGGAAGGCAAAAATTTTATCCACCCCAGTACGATCTTCCGGACCTACGGGTCAGGCACGAATACATTGAGTATTTTGAGGATTAAAATTTGAGCCTGACACAGAAATTGGGCAAAAAGAGGCGTTTTGCAAAGGTCTCGATACAAAGTGCAGGACAAGGGCTGGATGTCTTCGACACGAATAATGTGTAACAATAATTGACGATTTCGTAAAAAGTCCAACTTCTGCGTTGTACTGCATTTTGCAATCATTCAACGTATGATAAGTACGCCTCATGATTACAAAATTTGTACGCCTTAAATTTGAACTTTTTACAAAACCGTCTAAATCGGACTTTTTACGAATTCATCATAATTAAGGAGGGTTTATCTTGGTAGATATCGCATACGCAATGGGCCAGAGTGGAGCTGCGGGACAAGGAGGCGGATTTTCAGCTTTTGTCCCGCTGATCTTAATGTTCGTTATTTTCTATTTTCTGCTCATACGACCCCAGCAGAAAAAGCAAAAGCTACACCGCGAAATGATCAACAATGTCAAGAAGGGCGACCGTATTGTCACCGGCGGTGGAATCCACGGTCGGGTAACCGGTGTGAGCGACACCACGTTGACCGTGGAAATCGCAGAAAAGGTTCGTGTAAAGTTGAATCGCGGAAATGTCTCGTCAGTGATCCAGCCGTCATCACCGGCCCCTTCAGAAAAAAGCGGTAAGGCGCGTTCAGAAAAAAAGTAGAGCAACAAATCAAGTAAGCCCCGATGAAATTTTTATTTCTGGGGCTTTTATAATATTAAAATTTAATGAATTCGTAAAAAAAGTCGGATTCATCAAATTTTTGGTGTTTTGTGCTTGAAAGGAACAGACCAATGAAGAAACTTTCATGGAAACTCGCTATCGTTCTTGGGGTTATTTTCACTGCGATTATCTTTATTCTGCCCACAATAAATTCGGCCCTGTGGCCCTATAAACGGATAAATCTCGGCCTGGACCTTCAGGGTGGAATGCATCTTGTCCTCGAGGTGGATACGGACAAGGCCGTTGCAAGTACCATCGAACAAATAACTCAGGATATCCGCAGTATGAACAGGCAAAAGCGGATCCACAACAGTGTCGTAAAACAAGTGGATGGAACCACAATCGAAGTGGAGATCCAAAATCAGGAAAACATCGACAAATTCGAAGCGCTTCTCGACAAGGAATTCAGAGATATGCGCATCTTATCCAGATCGAGAGAAAACGAAATACTTCATATTCGCATGGATCTGCCGGATACGGAGGTGAATCACATTAAGAATCTAGCAACCGGGCAGGCCCTTGAAACCATCCGCAACCGTATTGACCAGTTTGGCGTCAGTGAACCGGATATCCGGCGGCAGGGTGAAAAACGGATACTGATCCAACTTCCCGGAATTAAGGACACCCAGAGGGCCAAAGACCTTATCGGGAAAACAGCGCTTCTGGAGTTCAAATTGCTGGATGAAACCGGTAACCTTGACGCCGCGCTGGAAGGAAACGTCCCGCCGGGAAGTGAGGTTCTCTTTCAGATCCAGGAAGACTCTGAAACACGGCCTGTTCAGAAAACACCCTATCTAGTCAAAAAAAGGGCCGCATTGACGGGAAAATACCTCACAGATGCAAGGGTTCAGATCGATTCCCAATACAATGAACCCTATGTTTCAATTAAATTTGACCGCAAAGGGGGCCGCATCTTCGAACGCATAACGGAAGAAAATGTCAAAAAACGTCTTGCCATTGTTCTGGATAAAAGTATTTATTCGGCGCCGGTTATCCAGGAAAAGATCACCGGAGGTGAAGCCCGCATTACCGGCAATTTCACCACGGAAGAAGCACGCGATCTTGCCATTGTTCTGCGCGCCGGAGCACTGCCGGCCCCGGTGAATATTCTTGAAGAGCGGACCGTCGGCCCTTCCCTCGGCTCTGATTCCATTCGTAAAGGAATTATTTCCATGTGGGTTGGAGGGATCCTGGTTGTTCTGTTCATGATGATCTACTACAAGGGCGCAGGATTGATCGCGGACCTCGCCCTGATCCTTAACATCCTCATCATTGCCGGAGCATTGGCCGCCTTCCAAGCCACCCTGACGCTCCCGGGTATTGCGGGAATTATACTCACCATAGGGATGGCCGTAGATGCCAACGTTCTTATTTTTGAACGTATCCGGGAAGAGATGAATCTTGGCAAGACACCCCGGGCATCGGTTGATGCGGGCTATAACCGGGCAACCCTGACCATTCTCGACGCGAATGTCACCACCCTTATCGCAGCACTTGTCCTATTCCAGTTCGGAACCGGCCCAATCAAAGGATTTGCCGTGACATTAAGCCTTGGGGTGCTGGCCAGTCTGTTTACCGCCCTTATCGTAACCCGGCTGGTGTTCGATTATTTATTGATGAACCGGAGAGTCAAACGTTTGAGCATTTGAGAAAACTAAAGAGGACCTATCCATGCAGTTTATCAAACCCGACATTAATATAAATTTTATCGGTAAAAGAAAAGTCGCTTTCTACATATCCCTTACAATGATCCTTGTCAGTTTTTTCTCTGTCTTCGTTCACAAGGGACTCCGCTATGGCGTCGATTTCGCCGGCGGAACATTGATTCAGGTAAAGTTTTCGGCACCGGCGGCGATGGATGATATCAAAGCGGGCTTAAAAACCATCGGACTGGGGAAATCATCTGTCCAACGGTTTGGTGATCCGAAAGACAACGAATATCTTATCCGGACCGATCGATCCATCATAACCTCCGAAGGTTTTTCATTTCAGGTGCAGAATGCTCTAAAATCCGCTACCGGAAATGACATGGAGATCCGCAGGGTCGAGATGGTGGGCCCCCAGGTGGGCAAGGATTTGCGCGAAAAAGCCCTGTTTGCAATGTTTTTTGCACTGCTATTTATCGCCATTTATATCTCCGGTCGTTTTGAATTGAAATGGGCCCTAAGCGGCGTTATGGCGGGAGCACTCATGGGTGCGGTTTATGTTCTTTCAATTTTTAATGTCAGCATCCCCTTCCTGATGACCGCGGCAGTTTTGGTCACGCTTGTCCTTTTCTGGTTTCTGGAGCTAAAATACGCCATGGGGGCAATTGTGGCCCTCGTCCATGACGTCATTATTACGGTGGGTATCTTTTCCATTTTGGGAAAGGAGTTCACCCTGCCGATTATAGCGGCCCTTCTCACCATCATCGGCTATTCCTTAAATGACACCATCATCGTTTTCGACCGCATCCGCGAAAACATCAGAAAATACCATAAAAATACGCTTGAATTCATCATTAACAGAAGCATTAATGAGACCCTGGCCCGTACCATCCTGACCTCTGGAACCACCCTGACCGTGCTGGGTGCATTGTTTGTTCTGGGAGGCGGAATTATCCATGACTTTGCATTTGCGATGATTATCGGGGTACTTGTGGGAACCTACTCGTCCATATACGTGGCAAGTCCCATCCTGCTCGCATGGCAGGTACGTAAAAAAAAATAACCGACGGCGAAAATCTATATGCCAAGCGATCCAACGACGAAAGCGCTGCCGTGGTTTTCCCTGAAAAGCGTGCCGGGTGTCGGGAACTATATTTTCAAGCGGCTGATTGATCACTTCAAGTCTCCGGAATCCGTTTTCGAAGCATCCCACGGTGATCTTTTACAGGTGGAAGGCATGTATGATCGTCTTGCATCTGCAATCAAGCGGCACAAAATACCTGAGACAATCAAGAACGATCTCAATCTGGCAATCCAAAAAGGCTATGGAATTGTCACCATGACGGACACGAATTATCCGTCTCTGCTTACTCAGATTCCAGACCCGCCGCCTTATTTATATGTTTACGGAAGCCTGGACGACCCGACCAAAGCCATTGCCGTGGTCGGTTCAAGGAATGCTACGACCTATGGCATCTCCACAACAAAACGGTTGTGCGCAGATTTGGCTTCCCTAGATTTTATCGTTGTCAGCGGTATGGCAAGGGGAATTGACAGTGCCGCCCACACCGGCGCCCTGATGGGCCAAGGAAAAACCATTGCCGTGCTCGGCAGTGGACTTGAAAGGATTTATCCGCCTGAGAACCGGAGGCTTTTTCATGAAATCGCGGAAAATGGGGCTGTTATTTCGGAATTTCCGCTAATGATGGAACCTGAGCCCCATAATTTTCCGATACGCAACAGGATCATCAGTGGAATTTCTTTAGGGACTGTGATTGTGGAAGCAACCAATCGGAGCGGTTCACTCATCACGGCACGTCTCGCAGCGGAACAAAACCGGGAGGTATTTGCCGTACCAGGAAGCATTCATTCCTTTAAGAGCACCGGTACCCATACCCTGATTAAGCAAGGGGCCAAGCTGGTAGAACACGCACAGGATATTATTGAGGAACTCACACATATATTCAGCGTAAATGCCAAAAGCGATCATGCAACTCAAAACCCCCTGGCGAATAAACTTCCGCAGATGTCATCAGAGGAGTGCACCGTGTTTGAAGCATTGGAAGCGTATCCTGCTCACATTGACGATCTTGTTCGGAAGATTTCCATTGAACCCGGAAAACTCTTAAGCATACTTCTTAAGCTTGAACTCAAGGGGATTGTGCAGCAGTTCCCGGGAAAACGCTTTTCAATTTCGATTGATTGAGTAAACTGAAGAAAGGTAAACCGTGACAAAACCACTTGTGGTCGTAGAATCACCGACAAAGGTAAGAACGCTTAAGAATTATCTTGGCAAAGACTATAACATCGCGGCAACCGTTGGGCACATAAAGGATCTTCCCCAAAAGGAAATGGGAATCAATATCGAAGATGGTTTCAAGCCAAAATACAGCAACATTCCTGGAAAACAGAAAGTTATAACATCCTTGAAAAAGGCTGCCGGGGATGCCTCAGATGTCTATCTTGCGGCCGACCCGGACCGGGAGGGCGAAGCAATTGCCTGGCATGCCGCAGAAATTCTAAAGAAAAAGGGGCGAAAATTTCACAGAGTCCTTTTCCACGAACTGACCAAAAATGCCATTCACGCGGCGATTGCAGCCCCTGAAGAACTCAATCGTAACAAATATGAAGCCCAGCAGGCACGCCGGATACTCGATCGACTGGTGGGATACGAGATATCGCCCCTGTTGTGGCGCAAAGTAAAAAGCGGGCTCAGCGCAGGGCGTGTCCAGTCCGTTACCGTGCGGATCATATGTGAACGGGAACGGAAGATACAGGCTTTTACGCCGGAAGAATACTGGTCGATCACAGCCCACCTTGAAAGCCCCGGCCCACCGCCGTTTACGGCAAAACTCGTCAAGAAAGATGGAAAAAAGATTAAAATTCCCGATGAAAAAACATCTGCTTCCATTTTAGATGAGCTTTCGGACGGTTCATTCGTGGTCTCCAAAGTACAGAAAAAAACCGTTAAAAAAAATCCCCTGCCCCCGTTTATTACAAGCAAACTCCAGCAGGAAGCCATACGGAAATTGAGATTCTCGGCTCGCAAGACCATGCTTGTGGCCCAACAGCTTTATGAGGGCATCGACCTCGGGCCGGGTGAACCCGTCGGGCTTATAACCTACATGCGCACCGACTCGACCCGAATCGCAAAAGAAGCTGCCCACGAAGCGCTTTTGCTGATCCGGGAACGTTTCGGCGAAAAATACACTTTGGATAAACCAAGGTTTTTTAAAAATCGCAAAAAAGCCCAAGATGCCCATGAAGCGATCCGGCCGACTTCGGTTTATCATACTCCTGAAAAAGTGGCGCCATATCTTTCCGAAGATCAATTGAATTTATACCGTCTTATCTGGGAACGTTTTATGGCATCCCAGATGAAAGAGGCGCTGATTAATAAAAATTCAGTGGCGATCAAAGCGGGTTCATATTTATTTAATGCCGGCGGATCATCGGTTTTATTTCCCGGGTTCATGGCCCTTTATATGTCTGTGGATGAAGAAATTGAGAGTGAAAAGGGGAAAAAGAAAGACCATCTTCCGGATCTCTCGGAGGGCATGGCATTAAAACTTAATAGGTTAGAGCCGAAACAACATTTTACCATGCCGCCTCCCCGGTTTTCGGAGGCCTCGCTGGTAAAAGAACTTGAAGAAAATGGAATCGGGCGCCCCAGCACCTATGCAACCATACTTGCGGTGATCAGGGAAAAAGGTTATGTGGATCTGGTCAAAGGATATTTTATGCCGAACGAACTGGGATTTATTGTGAATGATCTTCTCGTCAAAAGCTTTCCTGATTTGTTCGATGTCGATTTTACCGCCAAAATGGAAGATCATCTTGACCGTGTGGAAGCGGCGGAAGTCGACTCATTGGATATTCTTACCCGTTTTTACGACCCTTTTAAAAAAGAACTCGATACGGCCTTAAAAGATATGCTCAGCCTCAAAGCCGTCGGCGTACCCACAAACCTCAATTGCCCGCAATGCAACAAGAGGCTTCATATTAAAGTCGGCAAAAACGGGCATTTCCTGGCATGCAGCGGATACCCGCAATGCACGTATTCGAGAAACTATATTCGGGATGAAAAAGGGGAAATTCATCCGGTTGAGCCGGTCGATGATGAATCTTCAGACCAGATTTGTGAAAAATGCGGCCGAGCGATGGTCATAAAACAGGGTAAATACGGAACTTTTCTGGCGTGTTCCGGATATCCGGATTGCAAAAATACCCTGTCATTAGGTTCAAACGGTGATGAATCTGGAACAGGCGTCAATTGCCCGGAAAAAGACTGCGGAGGCGCCCTTGTTCAAAAAAAATCAAGGCGTGGAAAAATCTTTTATGGCTGCAACCGCTATCCGGACTGTAAATTTGCAGTCTGGGACAAACCGATCCCGAAAGAATGTCCCCAATGTGGCGCCAAGTTTCTGGTCGAAAAAACCACCAAGCGCGACGGAACTTTTGTCAACTGTCTGACAAAAGAATGCGGGTATAGAGAAAAAGCTTGACAGTATCTCCCGTCCCTGTTATGGCGGTTCAGAGGTCAGAGGTTCAAGATTCGGAAAAATATCATGAAAAATACCATCACCATTAACAACCTTATTTGCCTTATTATTCTCCTTGTCGTCGATATTCTTATCGGCTACAGGGACAGGGGTTGATAATGGTGTAGCAAAATAACCCAGAAAAAATTAAAAAATCCGTTATCAGCCCCAAACTGGTAACGGATTTTTTTTGGAGAAATTCTGACAATGAAAAGCCACAATGTAAAAAAAGGGATCGAAAGAGCACCCCACCGTGCCTTATTTAAAGCCATGGGGTATACCGATGCTGAAATCAAGCGGCCCCTCATCGGTATTGCCAGTTCCGAGAACAGCATCGTTCCAGGCCATATTCATCTGGACAAAATCGTAGAAGCGGTAAAAGCAGGGGTTTATATGGCAGGGGGTACGCCGGTCGTATTTAATACGATTGGGGTTTGCGATGGGATCGCCATGAATCACGAAGGAATGAAATATTCCCTCGCAAGCCGTGAACTAATCGCCGACTCCGTCGAGGTCATGGCAACCGCGCATGCGTTTGACGCCATGGTCCTGGTGCCGAATTGTGACAAGATTGTGCCTGGAATGTTGATGGCCGCCGCCCGGATGGATCTCCCCGCCATAATAATCAGCGGAGGACCGATGTTGGCAGGCAAGCACCCTTTAAAAACAACAACCGAAAAAATTGATCTTATTACGGTCTTTGAATCTATCGGGGCCGTGATCTCAGGAAAAATGAGCGAAGACGAACTGACCGCTATTGAAGATGCCGCCTGCCCCACGTGCGGATCATGCGCGGGGATGTTTACGGCCAATTCAATGAACTGTCTGACTGAAGCAATCGGTATGGGGTTGCCCGGCAACGGAACGATTCCCGCCGTAATGTCGGCCCGCATACGCCTGGCCAAACAGGCCGGAATAGACATTATGCGCCTTTTGGAAAAGCAGATAACTCCCCAAAAAATTATGACCGCAGCGGCTTTTAAGAACGCCCTGACCGTGGATATGGCCCTCGGCTGTTCGACCAACACCGTGCTTCATCTAATGGCTATTGCACGGGAAGCCCGGGTGCCTGTCGATCTTGACCAGATCAACGCGATCAGCCAGATAACACCCCATCTGTGTTCGCTCAGTCCGGGCGGAACCCATCATCTGGAGGATTTAAACCAGGCCGGTGGCTTAAGCGCTGTTATGCAAGAACTATCCCGGGTAGGGCTTATCAATGAGGATTGCCTGACCGTAACCGCAAAAACTGTTGGTGATAATATAAGGAATAGCCGGATACGGGACGGGAATGTCATACGATCTGCGGACAACCCTTATCACAAACAGGGGGGTCTTGCCGTACTTTTTGGAAATCTAGCCCCGGAAGGAGGAGTGGTCAAGCAGTCTGCGGTAGTTAATGCAATGTTGTGTCACGAGGGACCTGCCCGTGTGTATGATTCGGAAGATGACGCCACCCTTGCGATCCTGTCAGGGAGTATAAGCAAAGGTGAAGTATTAGTGATCCGGTATGAAGGGCCCAGGGGGGGTCCGGGCATGCGGGAGATGTTGACGCCGACTTCAGCAATCGCCGGTATGAAACTTGACGCCCATGTCGCACTGCTCACAGATGGACGGTTTTCAGGGGGTACCCGGGGGGCTTCCATTGGACATATTTCACCTGAAGCCATGCAGGGAGGACCGATCTGCATTGTTCAGGACGGGGACCTGATCGCCATCGACATCCCGAGTAAAACGATAACCCTCAAGGTTCCCGAACAAGAAATCGAGAATCGTCTGTCCAGGTGGTCGCCACCCGAACCGAAGATCACCCACGGTTATATGGCCAGATATTCACGGATGGTATCATCCGCTGCAGAAGGGGCGGTCGTTAAATAACGAATGAAAGGATTTAGCATGAAACTTACCGGGTCTCAGATTCTGATGAAAGTGCTTAAAGACGAAGGTGTGGAAACAATCTTCGGATATCCGGGGGGTGTTCTTATCGACATTTATGATGAGCTTGCAAAAGCTGATATCCGTCACATCCTCGTCCGGCATGAACAGGGCGCGGTTCATGCTGCCGACGGATATGCCAGGGCCAGCGGCCGTGTCGGTGTATGTCTGGTAACCTCCGGACCCGGCGCGACCAATACGGTTACCGGGATTGCTACCGCTTACATGGACTCCATCCCCATCGTTATCTTCACCGGCCAGGTACCGACCGCGCTCATTGGAAATGATGCCTTTCAGGAAGTGGACATCGTCGGAATTACACAACCCTGCACCAAACACAACTATCTGGTCAAAGATACCGAAGATCTAGCCAGAATCATTAAAGAAGCCTTTTATATCGCCAGATCCGGCCGCCCCGGACCGGTTTTGGTGGATATCCCCAAGGATGTTGCAATCACCAAAGTAAGTTATAAAGCCCCTAAAGAGGTTAAACTCAAATCTTACAAGCCAACTTACAAGCCGAATATGAAACAGTTAGAAAAGGCAGTAAAACTTATTCAAAATGCCGAAAAGCCGATGATCTTCGCGGGCGGCGGCGTTATTCTCTCCAAGGCTTCAAGTGAACTTACGGACCTGGCACGTAAAACCCAGATTCCCGTGACGACATCCCTGATGGGCCTGGGCGCATTCCCCGCGACAGACCCCCTGTGGCTGGGCATGATCGGTATGCATGGGACCTACCGGGCCAATATGTCCACGGGTGCCTGCGACCTTATTATTGCGGTGGGCGTGCGTTTTGATGACCGTGTAACCGGAAAGACCGATGTGTTCGCCGCCCAGGCAAAAATTGTTCACATCGATATTGACCCCACATCAATACGTAAAAATATTCCGGTTACAATTCCGGTTGTGGGCGACTGTAAAATCACCCTCGGTCTTCTCAACAATCTTATCGATCAAGCAGATCTGGGCAATATCGAAAAACGCCGAAAAAAATGGCTTGAACATATTCTTGAATGGAAAAACACCATGCCCCTGGCATACGAACAAAGAGATGTCATCAAACCACAATACGTCATCGAAAAGCTCTATGAACTGACCCGGGGAGAAGCCATTATCACCACCGAAGTCGGCCAAAATCAGATGTGGGCGGCCCAGTATTATCACTTTGATCAACCCGGTCGCTTTATCACCTCCGGTGGGCTGGGCTGCATGGGGTTTGGACTGCCCGCGGCAATCGGGGCCCAGGTTGCCTGTCCGGAGGCCCTTGTTGTGGATATCGCCGGGGACGGGAGTATCCAGATGAACATTCAGGAAATGGCAACCGCCGTGCAATGCGGGCTTCCCGTAAAGGTCGTTATTTTAAACAACCGTTATCTTGGTATGGTCAGACAGTGGCAGGAACTATTTTACGAAAAACGTTATTCCGCCACCTGCATGGACCATGCACCTGATTTCGTAAAGCTGGCTGAAGCTTACGGCGCCGTCGGTCTCAGGGCAACAAAGCCGGAAGAGGTTGAAACAGTTCTTTCGAAGGGGTTGTTTTCCCCGAATACCGTTATCATGGATTTCGCGGTGGAACCGGAAGAGTGTGTCTATCCCATGGTTCCTGCGGGAGCGCCGATTACGGAAATGCTTTTGGTTTAAGATGGGTGCGGAACGGTCGCTGATGGAAAACTTGAAGGCCGCAGAGAACGTTGAAGATCGGGATTAAGAAAGGGTTTTATTCATGACCGAAGAAAAGCATGTTCTTTCGATGCTGGTTGACAACCAGCCCGGAGTACTTTCCAGGGTCGTCGGACTATTCAGCGGAAGGGGCTTTAATATTGAAAGCTTGTGTGTTGCTGAAACGATCGACCCTCTAGAATCGAGGATAACCATTGTTACAAAGGCGGACACAACGCTTATCGAACAGGTTGAGAAGCAGCTCAACAAGCTCATTAACGTCATCAAGGTACATGACCTTACAGGCCCGGAATCCGTCAAACGGGAGATGGCCCTGATTTGTGTAAGGGCCAGACCCGAGCACCGTGCCGAAATCCTGAGGATTGTCGACATTTTTAGGAGTAAAGTCGTTGATGTGGGACAGGAACATTACATTATAGAAGT
>JAFDFH010000113.1 GCA_019309945.1 Deltaproteobacteria bacterium | reverse complement strand
GGCATTCATTGTAAAACCGGTCGTAAACATCTCCGGCAAAATGATAAGGTCTGTATCTTGGTTCATACCATCTATCTGGTGGTCAAATCCAGCGATGTTTAATTCGACATCTTCCCAAATCAGCTCCGTTTGAATCAAGGTTACCTTTAAATCCTTGGTCATTTTCCTGTGGCCTTTAACAATATGGAATTATTTAATAAAATAAACAAACGATGTTTTGCAACTACTCACGTAGTCAGGCGGAAGCTGTTTAGACTGAAGGCTGAAGGGGTCACAAAAGTAGGATTGCCGTACTTTGGCGGAAATATCTGATTCTTGCATCAAACATGGCTCTAAAATGCGCTTTTTCCTAATAGTCTTCAGCCTTCAGCCTATCCACCTGAGTAGTTACTGAATTTTTCTAGTGATGTGAAATCAATTTAACAGTATAAACTGATTTTTTAAATTCGAGGAAGGGTTAAAACATAACAAAAATGCTTATCGAATTATCTCATACCTGCATTTGGATGAAAATTGTCGTCGGGAATAAATCGACTAATTCTTTAGGATAAATTGCAACTTTACCGAACCGATCTCAATGTAATCGAACTCTTTGAGTATGACCGATTCTTTCACAGATTTACCGTTGACCTTGGGCTTTGATATTCCCTCTACATAGCTTAAGGAATAACCTTGCGGCCTTTTACTGATGGTTGCTGCCGTTCCACCCACCATGAGTCCGCTCACAATGATATCCGCGTCGGACTTTTTGCCGATTTTGGTGAGTTTCTTGGAAAGCTCCACGTTTCCCTGCCCCCCGGACAGATAGGACAGAACACCCATGGGCCTTTCTTGTAAAACCTTGGTGGCTCCTGTGCCCGGCGACTTCGTGGCATGTTCCAGCATTTTCCGGTACTCGTCCGTATCCATTACCATGGTCTGATCCATGCCGGTCGCAGCATCATCGGGTTGTTCCTCGCCTTCAGCGTAGCCAAAGACAAGGGTATGCTTGCCAATGACGATTTTGTCGCCATCTTTAAGCCAATGTGACTGAACAAGTTGGTCATTGACAAACGAACCGTTTTTACTATGTAAATCAGTCAGCAAAAATCCGTCACCCACTTGGTCTATCTTGGCGTGATGACCGGACACAGCGAGGTTCTCGATGACCACATCGTTGTTCTCCACTCTGCCTATGGTCAGGGATTTTCCCTCTTCGAGGCGGTATTCATCAATCGTGTTCTCTTTGAATTTAAGCGTCAACGTCGGCATCTATCAATCCCTCTTTTCGTTAAACTATCGTTTAAGATGATGAAACAATTTTTTTAATAATACAACAACTCCTTCTGTGATTCGTGGTGTCAGCCTCCGGCCCCAGCCTTTTTGACTTTTAGCGGTCTTTATCTTCAGGACAATAACGGTTATATTGTCATGCCCTCCACGTGCGTTGGCCATATCGACAAGTGTTTGGCAGGCTTTATCATGCCGCTCTTTATTCACCACATCACGGATTTCTTCCGGAGAAACCAGATCGGTCAAACCATCCGAACTCAGGACGACCATATCCCCATCAAAATGCTGAATTTCAATGATATCCGGCTGAACCGTTTCCTCAATTCCCATGGCGCGGGTGAGCAGGTGTTTATACTGTTCTCCAATTTGTTCGGCCGCTTCAGGGTTAATCGCTGACTGTTCGGTGATGACATTGTGGATGACCGATAGAAGCTCGATATCCCCATTGTGTATCAGATATACGGGGCTATCGCCCACATTGCCAACAATAAGCCTTTCACTGGTGATATAGACAGTCGCTACCGTGGATCCCATCCCGTGGTAGGATGCTTTTGTTTGAGCGACTTGGTGTACCTCCCGGTTGGCCCGTCGAACACCGGTAAGAATGCGGTTCGCCTCTTTGGAGAGGGACTCGTCGGCATCTTCCAGGTCATCAACGTCGTCGGGGTCCCCCTCTTTAAACTGCTTCATGTAATCCCGAATGGTATCGACCACCAATTCGCTGGCGACTTCTCCGGCCTGATGCCCCCCCATACCATCGGCTAGTACATAAAGCCCCATAGCATCATCAAGGAAAAGAAAATCCTCGTTACCTTTTCTCTTTTTTCCTACGTCGGTGATACCAGCCGATTCAACGACAAGCATGATTAAAATTCCCTGGTCTTCATATCGAGACCTTTGAAAAACGTCTTCCTTGGCCTTGAACAAAATGGAACATTTTACAAAGGCCTCTTATCAATTCGGGAAAGGAAAACGATCCTCAAATTTTATTTTCCTGCGCTTTACTATCGAAGTATTATTCATCGACCTGAAGCCTGTCCGTCTATATAGGCCACGATCTTAAAATTTATGTCAAGTTCCTATATGTTGTAGTGTCATTTGCGAACAGATAATAGATGCCGGTTCCTGGATGCTTGATGTTATAAGGAATGGTTCTTTTTTTTGTTTTAGCCCGTATCGAGCATCCCACAACCAGCATCGCTTGGCCTAAGCAACGGAGTGAAATGTTTCTCCACTTGTCGGTTTGGGCGAAGCTTCGCTAAAATTTTTCATATAACAAAATATGCTTCGCGGTCAAGTATTACATTATCTGTTGGCTAAAATTCAATCCGGATACCCGACAGCTTTCAAGTTGTACCCTGAGCCTTCTTTTTTACGGCAAGGGCATCGATTCTTTTCCCCAGTTCCCTTAGGTGGTTTGCCAGATGGATTGCCCGCTGATAGCGTTTATTCCAGTCCTTTTCCAGCATTTTGTTTGTAATGGTGACCAGGGGTTTTACAATTTTGGGGTTGATTTTTTTCAGGTCCGGGTGGGGCACGTTCATTATCTGGTGCATGAGGGCCGCTGGATTGTCGCCTTGGAAAGGAACTTCACCGCTTAAAAGCTGAAACAGCATTACCCCCAAAGAAAAAATGTCCGACCTTCCATCCACCTTTTTACCCGAAATCTGCTCGGGCGACATGTAATACGGTGTCCCTTTCACCACACCGGTCTGAGTCTGCGAGGTGGCTGTGATTCTGGCAATGCCGAAGTCGGTGATCTTTACTAGGCCGGTTTTCAAAAGCATAATGTTGGCCGGCTTGATATCCCGATGAACAATGCCCTTTTGGTGGGCGTAATCCAAACCGTCGGAGATAGCGGCCACATAATCAATGACTTTTCGCATGGGCAGGAGATGTTCTTTTTTCGTATATTTTTCTAAATCCTCTCCTTCCAAATACTCCATGGCAATATAGGCCAGATCCTGCTCATCCCCTGCATCGTAAATGGTAACGATATTGGGATGCGAAAGCGTTCCCGCACTTTCGGCCTCCCGAAAAAAATTTTCCTTCATCTTCTCCGCTTCGGCCGGCTCGAAATCATCTCCGAAGCGGAAAGTCTTGATGGCGGTGGTCCGGTGGATGCGTGGATCTTCGCCGAGATAAACAACTCCCATAGCACCTCGGCCCAGCTGTCTTATTATCTCGTACCTGCCCAGGGTGGGACGGGTGTCAGTGGCCATCGCTGAAAGGCCGTTGCTATTTGGGGCCGTGCCTGGAAAGCCGTCGCCAAACACCATGGTCTCGCTGGCCTGAATCAATTTCTTCTTTCGATCACCGATATCCTTAAAATTGCTGTCATAGTCTTCGATATATTCATAAACAGCTGCGGCTTTGTTTAGCTGGCGCTTTCTTTCGAAGTCAAGCCCAAGGTTATATAAAATATCTTTCATCTCATCATCCACTGGCACACGACGTAATTTGTCAAAGGCCATGTCCAGCATTCCCTGACTCTGAAAAGAGATGCCCAGCTGCCGGTTCGTCTCCGCGGACTCCCCTTCCACCTTTTCCTTACCGGTTTCAGCGACAAAGTACTTGATGCTTACCACACCAATGTAGCCAAGGATAAGCTGGAGGAACGGATAGGTCACCTTGATCCAGAGCCCCTCGGAGATAAAAAAGTAGGTCGAGCCACCGATAAGCAAAACAATGAGGGTAACAAAAACAACTCCTGAACGCATCGCTTTTAATCCGGGCAAAACAAAAGTGATCAACAATCCGAGGACGAGTATCATAACTAGCGTTGCAATGCCGTCCCAGGCAGGCTGTCGAACAAATTTTTGATTGAGTATCGCCCAAAGCGTATTCGCTGAAAACTCTCCTAAAGGCATATAGGTATCTGTCGGAGTGCTGAGCGGATTGATTAGCCCTGTGGCCGAAGGGCCCACCAAAACAATTTTATTTTTAAAAATACGCAATGGAACTTTTTCGTTCAGAACATCAAAAAAGGAATATTCTTTAAAAGACCCGCTGGGACCTTTGAAGTTGACCAGTAATTCGGACCACAGGGTCGTTGGGATTTCAAGGGAACCTATGTAAACAGCCGATCCGAGATCGGCCCGGATCCTGTTTGATGGAATGTTCAAATAAAGCGCTGCCAGTTTTAAGGTATAAGAAGGGATATAAAGGCCCTTGTATGCATACAGGAGTCTCTCCCGACGGGTGGTTCCATCCATATCGTAAGCAAGATTGATATGTCCGATCCCCTTGGCAGCTTTAAAAAAGGAGGGAATGGGAAGAATAATTTCGTTCGCTCGGGGAATTTCCATATCTGCTGGATTTCTGATATTCTGGATTGACTGATCAATCAGGGCCCCATGGGTTTCTATTGTTTCTTCCGCCACCACGGCCGACTCCTTGAAGAATACCGGAAGCACGACTTTCCCCGACGCCTGAATGGCTTCACTGAGTTTTTTGTCGTTGTCCAGCCGCGCTTTCGCGCTATTCATGGCTTGAAGAAACATATTGCGTTTTTCTTCCGCCAGGTTCAGGATGTTTTCGGTAAAAAGCTTTTCCAGATTTATAATTTCGTTTAAACCGTCACTCTCCTCCGCCTCGCTGAAGATAAAGTTGAGCCCGATAACCGTTGGCCCCCCTGCATCGATCTTGCTAATGCCCTCGGCGATAAGGGAGCGAGGCCAGGGCCAGCGACCCAGCCGTTCTATGGAGTCATCGTCGATGCTCACTAAAACAATATCGCTAGTGGCCTGGGGATCACCCCTGAAACGCATCATTACATCATAGATCTTAAGTTCCAACGTGTCGAGAAACGCTACACGGGAGAGTGCCAGCACTAAAAACAGGAAGGTAACACCCAGACCCATTAAGATTGCCGGATGTCTTTTTAGCATGCCCATTTTAAATCTCCAGGGATCATGAGTAAAGAATTCTGGCCCAGAGGACCAGGCTTTTTTATGTTTAAATAAATCCTGCTTTAGGAATTCAATCACTTAATTCATAAAACAGTATCGATATGATAAAAAATCGTCGACATTTATTTTTAATTCAACTATTAATCGTAATCTGAAAAGCTTTATTTTGTCAAATATAATATCGCGGGCGATACGCCTAAGGAGCAGTATGCAAACAATGCAATGCATTGCCACTGCCGGAACTGGAACAAGATTCGCGGTCAAGCACGATATAACCTGAAAGGGTCAAAATGTATATTAAGTGCTGGGGGTCAAGAGGTTCCATTCCGGTTTCCGGCCCGGATTATGCCGTGTATGGCGGTGATACGACCTGCCTTGAAATCCGAACAAAGCAAAACGATATCATCATCATTGATGCGGGTACAGGAATTCGAAGGTTGGGAAATAAACTGCTTGAGGAAAATCGTTATACCTATCATTTCCTTTTCACCCATGCTCATTGGGATCATATTATGGGGTTCCCTTTTTTCAAACCGGCTCATTTCGAACATGTCGAGTTTCAGATGTACCGCTGCCCTTTCGCCAATAAATTTGTTGAAACCATCCTTTCAAAAGTTATGGTGGCCCCCTATTTCCCAGTAAACTATGCGGATTTGAATGCAAAAATCGTCTACGCCGAAGCATGCCCCAATAGGTTTGAAATTGGATCCGTAACGGTCATACCGATTTCCATCAGTCACCCCAACAACGGCAGTGGATATAAGTTCGTCGAAGATGACAAGTCATTTGTCTTTTTAACGGATAACGAACTAGGCTTTGTGCATCCTGGAGGGCTTGCCTTTAAAGATTATCTGGATTTTTGTTCCGAAGCCGATCTCCTTATTCATGATGCCGAGTATACCCCCGAGGAATATAAAATTACTAAAACATGGGGACATTCTAGTTATGCCGATGTTCTTAACCTTGCTTTTAATGCCGGGGTAAAGCAACTGGGACTATTCCATTTGAACCCGGAACGTACAGACAAGGCCATGGATGAAATTGTTAAAATTAGCAAACAACAAATCCATGCAAACAACTATGACCTGGAATGCTTTGCCGTAGGGAGTGATATGATCTTTGAGTTATAGGTTTTTACTTCCCGGCCACTCAGCTGAAAGTAAAAAAATTATGGAAAAGCTGCTAAAAAAAGCTGCGCAAGATCTTGCGGCGGCACAAAATGTCGTCGCCCTGACTGGAGCGGGAATCTCTGTTGAGAGTGGCATTCCGCCGTTTAGGGGCAAAGGGGGCATCTGGGAAAGATTTGATCCCATGGAATACGCCCACATCGATGCCTTTCTAAAGGATCCGGCCAAAGTCTGGAATGTTCTCCTCAAAGAGATGAAAGCGATGCTGGACAAGGCAACGCCAAACGATGCCCATAAGGGGTTAGCCAAACTAGAAGAATTGGGGCTATTAAAAACCATCATCACCCAAAATGTTGACGGACTTCACCAGAAAGCAGGTAACACCGACGTTATTGAATTTCATGGAAATTTTGCGTGGCACCGGTGCTTGGAGTGCAATAAGACATGCCCGGTAGAGATGATCGATTTAACACAAATACCCCCGCGCTGTGACTGCGGAGGAATTTACAGACCGGAGGTTATTTTCTTTGGCGAAATGATTCCACCGGAACATCTGTGGCGTTCCCGACAGATCTCTTCCGATTGTGATGTCATGCTGGTGATCGGAACCTCTGCCGTGGTTCAGCCCGCGGCGTCCATGCCTGTTGTTGCAAAAGAATCCGGTGCGAAGGTGATCGAGATTAATGCGGAACCAACACCTTTGACAGGCCCTATTTCTGATTATCTGATTATGGGAAAGGCCGGGGAGATCATTAACGGAATCATGGCAGAACTGGAAAGGTTATTATGAGCCTGCCCGGATGAGACCTTTGAAAAATGAGCATTTTTCGTAACTTTTCAATAACTACCGAAGCTCACTGGTGATAAAATATAAAAGGTCTGACTGTTTGAGCGTGTTAGTGAGCCTTAAGAAAAAACAGCATATAAGACAACTAATGTTTCAAACATATGATTTTGCTTTTAAATAGCCGGTATTAAAAGATCGGCCTCTGTTTTTTCTTTAGGCTCACTTGCATG
>JAFDFH010000488.1 GCA_019309945.1 Deltaproteobacteria bacterium | reverse complement strand
CCTTGCGGCCACATCCGTTGCCACGAGGGTGTGGATTTCACCGTTCTTGAACTCTTTGAGGGTGCGTATTCGGAGAGACTGGCTCTTGTTGCCATGCGAAAATCGGAGGGTCAGGTCTTGAAAATTGAATTCTGTCAAGCTTCAAGATCTGGCCCCCTTATCCTTCTTGGCCTCATGCGGCAACACGTTTTATAGCTTCATAAGCAGTGTCATCAATCTGACTGATCTCCCAGTTGTTTTGTAAATTTAACCAAAACTGGGGGCTGCCGCCCAAGGCTTTTGAAAGCCGCATTGCCATTTCTGCACTTATGCCTCTCTTGCCACGGCATATTTCATTAATTGTTTTCGGCAAAACCCCGATATGTTTTGCAAGCGCTGATTGAGTAAGACCTGTCTCAACAAGTTCATCCTTCAACACTTCACCGGGATGTACAGGAGTGTAATGGATTTCATTCATCTTATGGCTCCTTTATCAGTGATAGTCGACAATCTCGACATCCACTGTATTTTCTTTTTCCCATTTGAAACAAATTCGATATGGGTCATTTATTCGAATACTGTACTGACCTTTTCTCTTACCTTTTAGTTTTTCAAATCGATTTCCCCGGATTTCCTGCAAGTCCTGCAATGATGTGACAGCGCCCAACCGTGCAAGTTTTATCTGGGCTTTCCGGTGTAACTCTTTGGGAAGGATTCGAAAAGCCTCCTTGGCCGCCTTCCCATAGTTTATGTCTTCGGTTCCTTTGTTTTTGAAATTTCGAATAGCCATTTTAAACCTTAAAGGATTTATACCAATTATACCGGTATCCGGTATAATTGGTCAAGCGTAAAATGAAAAACGAATGCTCACACAGGGCTAAATCTTGATAAATGCTTTTACAATTCGGGGGATGTCTTATTTAACCCTATCAATTAGGTATGGTGTCCCCGGAATTCTTTCGCGCAAGCCATCGAAACCGCCCTCGAACGCATCCGGACGGGAAACTAACGGAAATAACCCGGCACCCGCAGGAATCCCCTATCGCCTGCCCCTGGGTTTGTTTCGTTTGGAAGATTGCGGGGCGCGCGATCTTGGTCGGGACGCTTTTTCCCCCGCCTTATCGCTTCTCTGGCCGGATCGGGTTTTCGATTTCGGTTCCGAACTTTTGCCGGAACCTGTCGTTTTCGCTTTACGGGTTTTCGATCGCAGTTTTGAAGCATTTCTTTTGGCGACCAGCTCCTGTATGTCCTTGTCGGCATGTTTTTCGCTGAATGAACTGTTCGGGCGATAGAGAATATAATCGGGAACGTCGCTATCCTCTGTATAGCCGCCAACCTTTTCCACCGGGATCTTCTGTTTCAGCAGTTTTTCAATGGCCTGAAGATGCCGCGTTTCTTCGGGACTGACCAAAGAGACGGCAATACCGTTTACACCCGCGCGGCCGGTGCGGCCGATGCGGTGAACATAATCCTCGGGGATGCCCGGCATATCGTAATTGACCACATAGGGCAGATTGCTGATGTCCAGGCCCCTTGCGGCCACATCCGTTGCCACGAGGGTGTGGATTTCACCGTTCTTGAACTCTTTGAGGGTGCGTATCCGGAGAGACTGGCTCTTGTTGCCATGCAGCGCCGCGGCACTGATTCCTTGTGCGGTAAGTTTTTCCGTGAGCTTGTTGGCCCCGTGCTTGGTGCGGGTAAAGACCAGTATCCGGGTCCAGCGTCCCTCGGTAATCAGGTGGATGAGCAGCGCGCGTTTATTTGAACGGGCCACCAGGTGAACCTTCTGGACAACCGATTCTGCCGCCGTATTGTTAGGCGTCACCTCGATATGTTCCGGCTCCTGCAGCATTCTGTCGGCAAGATTCCGGATTTCTTGGGAGTACGTGGCGGAAAACAGCATAGTTCTGCGTTCGGAAGGAACGAGATTGAGTATTTTGGAAATTTCCTCACTGAATCCCAAATCCAGCATCCTGTCCGCCTCGTCGAAAACCAGAAACTCTATCCGGGAAAGATTAAGATGCTTCTGGCCGGCAAGATCCAACAGGCGCCCCGGTGTGGCTACAAGAATATCGATGCCGCGCTTCAGCCGATCCATCTGCGGTTCGATGCGAACCCCGCCATAAACGACGGTACATCGCATGGAGACCCTTCTTGCATAGCTCTTGATTGTCTCTCCCACCTGAAGCGCCAGCTCCCGCGTTGGGGCCAGTACAAGTGCACGGGGGTATTTCCACTTGCCTTTGCGGCGACTCAGAATTTCAACCAAAGGGAGTGCAAATGCGTCTGTTTTTCCAGTTCCGGTCTGGGCGCGGGCAAGAATGTCCCGTCCCTCGAGAATAACGGGAATGGCCTTGACCTGTACGGGGGTGGGGGCGGTATAGCCCTTGTCTATAACGGCTTTAAGCAGTTCGACCCGAAGGCCAAGTTGATCAAATGACATATCATATAATCCTGGATGGTAAATGGAGTGCCATATTTTTTATGGCATAGATATTTAATGGATACAATAACCTAAGCTG
>JAFDFH010000487.1 GCA_019309945.1 Deltaproteobacteria bacterium | reverse complement strand
CGATTATGCTTCACTTTCTAATGTATATCGTAAAAAAGGTCAAGTTGGGGGATTCGAAACGGGTTTTGTGACGCTTTCAGAAGGATACCTAAAAGAAATGAGGGCCTTCAAAAATCCCACTTTATTGCAGTAAGCTTGAAATTCAAAGGGAACGAAATCGGTTTGATATCCAAATGAAAGTTATAATCCGAAGATCAGGGGCTACCGACCTCCTAAATGATGATATCTATACTCCGGCCTCCATGCGGTGTTTAGCAGGGATACGTAACAAAAATTATTTCTCTAAAGAAATTGGTGGGTTATATGACGTTAGAGTGGCATAGTTTCCTACATCAGTCAAGGGTTAAAAGAGCTGGGGCGGCCCTGCGTTTCATGACTACTTCCATGGCCTGATGGTAATCTCTCTGTACTTTCAGATTGCATATGCGGCTGTATCGTTGTGTTGTCCTGATGGAGCTGTGGCCCAAGAGATCCTGGATCGTTTCCAGTTCGGCACCGGCATTTAGCATCTGGGTGGCCATGGTGTGCCTGAGATGATGACATGAGATTTTTAACCCGCATTTTTTGGCATAATACTCCATGCGCTTTTGGATGCCACGAACCGATATGGGTTGGTTTTTGTAAATGCCCTTTTCTACTAAAAAGATTTTCTTTGTCTCCACATCAGGCCTTATCTTCAAATATCCGATGAGTGCTTTCATAGCGTCATTGCTCACGTAGACAATTCTGTCTTTACCTCCTTTGCCAGCGCGAACCCAAATTTTTCTCCGTCTAAACTCGATAACATCTAGCTCAAGATTTGCTACTTCTTCTACACGCAAACCGCATCGGATCATGAGCATAAAAATGGCTTGGTCCCGAGGGCGCTTTGGAAGTTGAAGGAAGTCGTGGGCCTGCCTTTCCTGTAGATGTTTTGGTAACGGCTTAGGGACACGAAGTTTTGGCACACGCAAAACAGGATTGACTACAGGTACTCGCTCTTGATCGGCCAGATAACGATAGAACTGTCGGATCCTGTTCAGATGTGAGTTGATCGTTTCTGGCGTGAGTGCTTTGTCGAGAAGATGGTCAATATAGGCAGCAACGTATTCGCGGGTAGCCATTTCGATGGGCACATCAATCCAGCAGATAAAATGACGTACGCTGTTTAGATAGTTTTTGATCGTGTGAGTCGATAAATTCCTTCTTTTCAAAAACCTTCTAAAATTAACTATCGAGTCTGTAATCGCCATCGATTTCTCCTCTTTCTATGATTTCCATAGCTTTGAAGTATTCATGCTCTCGCGTTTTGTCTGTAAGCCTGGCGTAACGACGAGTCACTTCGGCATTGCTGTGCCCAAGCAGGACCTGAACCACCTCAAGACGCATACCGGCGTTTAACACTTCACTGGCAAAGGTATGGCGCAGACAATGAGGTGTATAGCCCTTGTTATCCAGGCCAGCGCGTTTTATATACTTGGCAAATTTCATGCGGGCCCCCTGATAGGTCAATGGCCTGCCGTGCCTGCCATAAAAGAGAAAAACCTGATAAGGATCTCGCTCGCTAAGCCAAGCCTCTAAAGCATAAGCCGCGTCATCACTAATACACACTACCCGCCCCACGAGGTTCTTGTCTGCTTGCCAGATTGTTATCTTTCTCTGTGATAAATCTATATCGTTGACCCTTGTGTTAAGAAGTTCCCCGATTCTCATTCCTGTCCTTAACAACACCAGGATCATGGCACGATCACGAACATGATTGACAACAGACAATAACCGGTTCACATCCTCCGGATTGATTGCCTTGGGCAAAGGATCTGGAAGCCTCAGTCTGATCTTTTTCACAAGCAGTTTGGCATCAACAAGATCCTGATCATACAAAAACCGAAGAAAAGCATAGACCCCAGCAAGCCGTGTTTTTACTGTCACGATTGATAAACCCTTGTCCATTTCCTGCTCGACAAAGCCCTCCATATCTTGCCTGGTCACCTTGCTGATATCAGCCTTGCCCTGAGACTTAAAAAAGCTCAAAAACAACTCACAGGCCATCAGATTGCCCCGAAGCGTACTGGCCTTGCAGTTGCGCCGATACTGGTGCCGTAGATAGGCCTCTACGTGCTCCTTGGCGGGGATTTCCATGCCCGACAGCTTGTCAAGGGCCTGATCGATGGGTTTCTTTTTAGGTCCTCTTGGCTTTAAAAAAAGTGAGAGCTGCAATGGTTGGCAGGGAGTTTTGGGATGGATCGACCGTCTTGGGGGATCGATCGGGGCATGATATGCCCCATTCCTCTGGGGAGATTGTTGGAGATTTGTGAAGTTGAACTCCTGGCTCATTTCTGCCTCCTTTCTCCAAAATCTTCAGAGAAAACAGGCAGATAATGACGCCAAGACCATCAGGTGTCAATAATCATTTTGTTACGTATACTTAGCAGATACCAAACATTTAGAAATTTCTGAATTCGTACAGCGTTCAACCAGATATCGCAACAGGCATGAAATTATACCAGACACTAAATTGCAGCTT
>JAFDFH010000486.1 GCA_019309945.1 Deltaproteobacteria bacterium | reverse complement strand
GGTTAGATTGCAGATACCTCCAACAAAGTTGGCATTTTGAAGGGACAAAAAAACCTGTGATATCATCAATCCCCGTTGTAAGGGCTGAATTGCATGTTTCTGCTAAATATTTTGAATCTGAAAGCGCTCCCAGATGTTGTGATATCGCAACCGCTAATTCTTCCCATGAATAGTTAAGATTACGACCACAATTCATAAATTTTTCAGGCTGTAAAAAGTAACACATACGATACGCAATCGCCAATTTAGCGAAAGATTCGATTACGGCTATCAATCGCTAACCCAGAGGACCCTAAAAAAAAATTTGATTTTGGTTTGAAATCCATAATCCTAATACAAAGAAATTATATTTTCCTTACTGCAGGGCATATACTCCAGCCCTGCCCCCAGCGGCTGAAGCTCGCAGTCAAAGAACCTCCGCATTCTTCAAACTCACCACTGCCGGGCGGCAAGAAAACCATCATTCACTTGATTCTGAGCCACAAGAATGGTATTCATCATTTCTTTCGACGGCCCGGCAAATTGGTTTCGAAATGCGTCCACCAGGGGGAGCCATTTCGACTTAAAAAGGGCACGTTTTAGTGCCCTTTTTTTCGCTCAAGGTCTCCGACCAAATAAGGAAATTGAGTCGAAATGGCCCTGAGCTGACCTGAGCTTAGCGAAGGTCTTGTCGAAGGACCAATCATTCTGTAGATTAAAGCTTATGCCCGCTTGGATTTATATTATCAGACTCAAATCCGGCCAATTATACATTGGATCTACAACAAATCTGGAAAATCGATACAAAGACCATTGTTCCGGAAAAGCCTGTCGAACCACTAAAATTGATCCACCTGTCGCCATCCTATACACAGAAGAACTCCAAACATTCAGTGAAGCCCGACGACGAGAAGCTCAGGTGAAAAGATGGGCTCGTTCTAAGAAAGAGGCCCTGGTGTCTGGCGACTTGACAACGCTTCGAAAACTCTCGAAATCCCACCAAAAGACCAAAGGTAGTTTATGAGCCTACCTTAAACTTGTGAAAGGAAGTCCGTGCTGGGGAGCCATTCGATGCGAAAAGGTTGACCATCATGCGATGGTATACTTTTCTTACTCATGGCCTATGGCTCAAGATTTCAAACACATTACTATCCGACTTTTCCACTCTCTTGAAAAACTGCTTTTTCATGTACATCATCGAAAAAGCCGAAATCCCTGGCGTGGTTCACCGCATCAGCGCAATCCTGGCAGCCAAATCGTTGATGATTCCGAGCTTCCCGTGCATGTCTTTGATGGGCATGAACCGCATTCGATGATCCTTGGTAGCCTAAAAATAGCCATTTATCCGGTTTAGTAGCCAATTTTTTAAAGGATAAAGTACAGCTTTCCTTCGACCGGTCAGGAAAAAGAATTACCTTGCGGGAAAAAGAGTTACAAAGCGGTGTTAGGCAAGAAAATGATTACAGCGGAATTGTTACTTGACAGAAATTTCGGTTATCGTATGATATATCATCTGATGGGTTGTGTGTCATGAACTTCTATTTATCAGCCTCCCCTCCCCAACCGAAAGGAGAAGCACCTTGAACACTCAGGCTGACATACCCCGGTTAATCCGTGAGCTTCGGAAGCGAACGGGTCTTACCCAGGAGAAATTCGCCGCCAAGCTCGGCGTCACCTTCCCCACCATCAACCGTTGGGAAAATGGCCGCGCCAAGCCGTCGCCACTGGCTGTGCAACGGATTGAGGAGCTGCTGCGCAATATGGGCGATGATGGTGCTGACTTGCTGAAACATGGTTTTCTGAATAGATGAAATTTAAGTCTGCCGGTTTTATCAAGCGGCAGGCCATGGCATCCGGATAAGGGCCATAAGGAGCAATTAAAGTCGCCCGTATCGTGAGAAGACTATGAAAAAAAGCGAACTCAAAGCCATTGCTGCCAAGGGAGAAGACAGTCATCTGCAATTCAAGCAGGACATCCGCAATGTGGATGCCCTTGCCGCGGAAATGGTGGCTTTTTCCAACAGCGAAGGCGGCCGTATTCTTATTGGCTTCACCGATGCAGGAGAACTTAAAGGTGTTCCTCGGGCCGAAATCGGTCGTATCAACCAACTCATCAGCAAATCGGCCAGCCAGCATGTGCGCAGTCCGATTTCACCGGTTACGGAAAACATAGCCGTCGCATCAGGTCGTGTGGTGATCGTTCTCACCATTCCCAAAGGGATCGATAAGCCCTATTTTGATCGCAAGGGTATGATCTGGCTTAAGAGCGGTTCGGACAAGCGGCGGGTGAATTCAAAAGAGGAACTGCGTCGCCTGTTCCAGATATCGAATCAGTTCCATGCTGACGGGTTACCAGCCAAAACGGACCTGGAGGTTTTGGACAAACTGCGTTTTCGTGATTTTTTGAAAAAATTCTACAACCGCGATATCCCGGATGAAACGCAAGCGCTGCGCAAATTGCTCCAGAACATGAATCTGGCTGTCGATGATTGAAGGTTAAACCTCGCCGGGGTATTACTGTTCGCC
>JAFDFH010000485.1 GCA_019309945.1 Deltaproteobacteria bacterium | reverse complement strand
GTTGTGATTACAGCCATGAAGGGACAACCGCTAATTATTGCATATTCTTCTGGTAATCTTAAATATTTTCAAATCCGAAAATTGCAGATTAGCTCCAACTAATCTGTAAAAATTGTAGACTTATAAAACCTTTGATATCATCTTTTCAGTTTCTTTGATCTCCGGCGGTGATTTCGGCTATATATTTTTAATCTGAAAGCGCTCCCAGAAGTTGTGATATCGCAACCGCTAATTCCTCGCCTGAATATTTAAGATTACGATCGCAATTCATAAATTTTTCAGGCTGTAAAAAGTAACACATACGATACGAAAGATTTTGTCCAGACCGGTGCTTGATTATTATGACTACCAGATGTATACCGACATGAAATCAAGTTGATAATTTGCAGGCAGTCGAAAATAGAATCGATACACAAAAAACAGAGAGGATGTAAACCATGAAGTTGAGTAAGGAACAAGTCATCGACCAGGCTTATAAAGTCGGCCTAATGGATATCGGATTTACCACGGCGGAGAAATTTACCTCCCAAAAAGAAATATTGGATTCACGCAGGGAGTCATACGAATGGACTTACAAAGCCGGATGGCCGGTTTTAGAAGGCACCGATCCCAAGACATTCCTTGAAAATGCAAAATCGATAATTGTTGTTGTGGAGCCCTATTTCAGCGAGGCCTTCCCCCCTTCCATGGTCGGGAAATTCGGCCGCTGTTATCAGGATGACGATCGAATAACCAAGGACAACCTTGTTCCGCGTTTGATCAGTTTCCTAAAGTACCTGGGTGCCAACGGAATAAAATCTAAACCGCCTTTTCACATGCCGCATAGATTATCGGCGGCAAGGGCCGGGTTGGGGACCTTCGGCAAGAATAATTTCTTTTATTCCAACAAACTGGCCAGAAAAAGCTCATGGGTCCTTCCCGTTCCCATCATCGTCGACCACGAGTTTTCTCCGGATGAACCCACGATTGAGGTCGGCTGTCCGAAATGGTGTAAGAACGCGTGTATAGCGGCCTGTCCAACCGGAGCGTTGAACTCTCCCAACAAGATCGAACCTCGCAAGTGTATTTCTTTTCTTACCTATTATAGTGAAGATATTCCTCCCCCGGAAGTCCGTGAACAAATGGGCATGTGGGTATACGGCTGTGATCGCTGTCAGGATGTCTGCCCACGCAATCAGTCTTGGATGGCGCAAGAGTTGCCGGTCAATGAACGGGTGGCTGCCAAAGAAAAGCATTTTAGCCTTCCAAAGTTACTCCACATGGACAGGCAGTACTATGAATCCAATGTTTTTCCCCACATGTTTTACACACCTGCAGAGGATCTGTGGCGATGGCACATGAACGTGGCTCGTTCAATAGGTAACAGCCTTGATTCTGAATATGTCCCTGACCTGATCCGTGCCTTTCAGGAAAATGGAGACGAAAGAGTAAAAAGCATGTGTGCCTGGGCTCTGGGCCGAATCGGAGGTGAACAGGCAAAAGTTGCGCTTGAAGGGTTTCTCGGACAAAGCGAAGGTCGGGTACAGGAAGAAGTAAAGCAGGCCATCGAAAAAATAGCGAACTAACTGATCCTGCTTGGCACTAACCGATATCAATAAACAGCTATAACTTCCTGCCATTCTATCTTTGTTTTGGGTTAGTGCCCCGAAAAATTTTACCGTTTCTAACACCTTTGGCATGTTTTTAATGCAACATCAGGGAAGAGTGAGAACGATCAAACCCTCTCTGTGGTTCAGAAGGTTCGACAAGCCACCAAATAGCAAGAAATCATAATGTTTGATCGGGGTGGTGACCGACGCGAGCTATTGGTTCCGTGGACTAAGGACAGTACCTGCCGTTACTTGGTCAGACAACGCGGTGATCGTCATTAGCTTTACAATAGAAATGTGAAAAGTTGTCTGGGAAGAAGAGATTGCTTCATGTCCACCTCGCAATGACGGGTAAAAATTGCTTGATTTGGGTTAAAATGTATTTGGTTCCTTTAATGGGTAGAGAAATATGAAAAAGAACTGGCTTTGATATCGTGAAAATATCCCTTCTAAATTCGCTAAATTTGGTGTGTATCAGAGCCAGTGGAAAACACTAGCTTAGGACCTCTAATCATAAAAATTATTGACCACCTATTTGTAATGACTTCGATACGTATCATTACATCCAGTAATGCCCAAATAGAATCCTTTTATTCGATATCAGACTATTTTGAAAGGGTGGTTTAACTACCTCCTTTTTCCGAACACAGCAGTCCAGATAGCGGTAAATGACCTGTTTGACTTAGGGGCGGAAGAACCCGTATTGCCGTTCGAACCGTTCGCCATAGACCAGTTCGAATGTTTCGGAATGGTCTTCTACACACTGGTAGCATGGCGTATTTTTAGGATTGCGCTGGCGGTATACGGATTCCGGCATGATAGATCGTTTTTCAATAAAATGTCGGCCTTTTCGGGGAAATAAATGGATTAGAATTCAAATTTTACTTCCCAGTGAAATTCGGCTTCCTTTTTTCAAAA
>JAFDFH010000112.1 GCA_019309945.1 Deltaproteobacteria bacterium | reverse complement strand
GTTCGTCATCCCTTGACCCGACACACTGAATCATCACGACCCGGTTGACGCCTTCCATATCGCCGGCGGCCAGTTTCTGTTCCAGCTCCTTCTGGGTAACAACCCTTTGATCCTGCCCGTAAAGATATGCCTCCGGCACATGCTCTTTGGCCCCGGTCGCCACAATAATCGCACCGCAGGAAAATTCTTTTTTGTCTCCGCCAACCGTCACCTCACAGGTAAAATTGCCCACCACACCGGAATAACCCGTAATTTCCGCATGGGTGTACACCGTTATTAAGGAATCTTCTTCCACCTTTTGGATCAATTCCCTAACATGCTCGGCCGGACTGCTTCCGTCTTCGGTGTAATGTAGGGTCAGGGCATTGCCACCCAATTTTTCGCTTTTTTCGACCAGAAACGTTTCATAGCCCTGCTCGGCCAAGCTTAGGGCCGCAGTTAGACCTGCCAGCCCCCCGCCAATGACGAGGCCTTTTTGAGTGATATCCATGGAGATCTCGTAAAGCGGCTTTAATTTTCTGGCCCTGGCCACCGACATTCGAACAAGATCTTTGGCCTTTTCCGTCGCCGCCGCTTTGTCGGAAGCATGCACCCAGGAATCCTGATCGCGAATATTGGCCATTTCAAAAAGATATTTATTCAGTCCCGCCTCCTTGAGTGTCTCCTGAAACAACGGTTCGTGGGTTCGGGGACTGCAGGATGCAATGACGACGCGGTTGAGGTTCTCTTGCTGTATGACCTTTTTGATTTCTTCCTGCGTATCCGTAGAGCAAGTAAACAGGTAATCATCGGCAAAGACCACATTATCAATGGTTTTCGCGTATTGGTGCACGGCTTTAACATCGACGACCGAAGCAATATTTATCCCGCAATGACAAACAAAAACCCCGATTCGCGGGGCTTCCCCGCTGATATCTTTTTCTTCAGGCAAAATCGGCGAGGTCTCGAGGGTTCCCCGTGCTTCGGAGATGATACCGGTGGCAGCGGCCGCAGCTCCACTGGCCTGTATGACGGTATCGGGGATATCTTTGGGACTCTGAAAAACACCGCTGACAAATATGCCGGGCTTCGAGGTGGAAACAATATCAAGAGGCTTGGTTTCACAAAAACCGAATTCGTTCAGTTCAATACCGAGTGTTTCGGCCAGTGTTACCGTCGACGGGTTTGGACGAAGTCCCACGGAAAGGACGACCAGGTCAAATTCCTCGGTCTGAATGTCATCCGCTTCATCAACGTAGTTTATCTCAAGATTATGGGTTTTCGGATTTTCAACAACCCTTGATATCATGGAACGAATATAACGGACCCCGACTTCGGAACGGGCCCGCTCATAATATCGGTCAAAGCCCTTGCCCTGGGCCCGAATGTCAATGAAGAATATAGTGGGTTCAATTTCAGGGTCGTGATCTTTGCTGATAATGGCTTGTTTGGTTGCATACATGCAGCAGACATAAGAACAGTAATCACATCCGATGGCAGCATCACGGGATCCGATGCATTGAATCCACGCAATCTTTTTCGGTTCTTGATGGTCTGAGGGGCGGATAATATGCCCCTGAAACGGCCCCCCCGCCGAAAGGATACGTTCGTATTCAATACTGGTCATTACGTTCGGATAACGACCGTGGCCGTATTCAGGCTTGAGCTCGGCATTAAACGTCTCAAAACCCGGCGACAGAATGATAGACCCCACATCGAGTTCGACAATCTCATCTTCCTGGGAATAATCAATCGCATTCACATCGCAGAATTCGGTACATACCTGGCAACCACCGGTTTTAAAATGCACACAGGTACTGGCATCAATGGTCGGGATATTTGGAATCGCCTGTACGAACGGCACGTAAATCGGCTTGCGACCGTGCAATCCCATATCGAATTCAGCAGGAATCGGTGCGGCATCATGTTTGGTGACCTCCTGCCGAATCTTCTCCAGGGTGATATGTCCGGTGGGACAAACCGATGCGCAGGCACCGCAAGCAATGCAGACATCGGTCTGAAGGTGAAACGGCGTATCCACTTTCATGTCCGTACCGCGTCCGGTCAGGCTGATTGCGCTGTTGCCCATCTTTTCGCATATCCGCACACAGAGACCACACAGGATACAGGTGTCATCTTCTGTTTTAAATCGGGTTTCTTCGATACCATATTCTTTTCCCAGGTCTTGAAGGAGTGGTACATCAGGGCATCGGGCAAGCAACAGCTCCACGATGAGCCGACGCCCTTCATGAACCGCTTCGGTATCCGTGTTGACTTCCATCCCTTCCCATATGGGATAATTGCATGCGGTGACAAATCGGGTTCGGCGGCCGTCGAAAAGCTCTACTGTACAAAGACGACACATACCGGCAGGCGCTAAGGCCTTATGATAACAAAGGGTCGGAATATCAACCCCGTACTTTTGGGCTACCTGAAGGATATATTGTCCCTCTTCGCCCTGGACTTCCTTACCGTTAAGTTTAAATGTAATCATAAAATGTCTCTCTATTTAGCGAATCACAATCGCATCAAACTTGCAGGCTTCATAGCAAATCCCGCACTTAATGCATTTCTCCTGGTCCAAAACATGTGGCGCTTTCTTTTCACCGGATATGGCCTCCTCCGGGCATTTGAGCGCACATACATGACACCCGGTACAGGCGTCTGTATCGATCACATAATGGAAAAGGGCCTTGCAAACACCGGCAGGACATTTTTTATCCTTAATATGGGCCTCGTACTCTTCCCGGAAATACAGGATGGTCGTCAAGACCGGATTGGGAGCGGAAGTCCCCAGTCCGCATAAGGAAAATTTTTGGATCATTTTCCCTAATTCTTCAAGAAGTTCAATGTTCCCCTCCCTGCCGCGGCCTTCGCAGATATCGGTTAAGATTTCAAGGACCTGCTTAATTCCTTCCCGACAGGGATTGCACTGGCCGCAGGATTCTTCTTTGAGAAAATCCATAAAATAGCGGGCCACATCCACCATGCAGGTGTCCTGATCCATGACGATCATCCCGCCGGACCCCATTATGGAACCCACCTCAGCCAGTTTCTGATAGTCCACCGGCAAATCAAGATATGTTTCGGGTATGCACCCGCCGGATGGGCCTCCGGTTTGAATCGCTTTGAATTTTTTCTTTTTCGGAACCCCGCCGCCAATGGTAAACGCAATATCTCTTAATGACATTCCCATGGGCACTTCCACCAGTCCGGTATTTTTTATCTTACCCACCAAGCTGAATACTTTTGTGCCCTTGCTGTTTTCCGTGCCCATACCGGCATACCAGTCCGCCCCTTTTAGGAGAATCACCGGAACGTTGGCATACGTTTCGACATTGTTCAGGTTCGAAGGTTCATCTCTGAAACCTTTTTCTACCGTATGAACATATTTGGCCCGTGGACGTCCGACTTGCCCTTCCAGGGACGCCATCAGAGCGGTCGATTCACCACACACAAACGCGCCCGCACCGGTCGATATCTTGATGTGGAAACGAAAATCGGTGCCTGCGATTTGGTCTCCAAGCAGCCCATAACTCTCAGCTTGCTTAATGGCCGTTACGAGCCGTTTGGGACGACCCGATTGCCAGTGCGGCAATCAACATTCCCTCCAGAACACTATGGGGGTCCCCTTCCAAAATGCTTCGGTCCATATATGCACCCGGATCACCCTCGTCCGCATTACAGATAACGTATCGATCCCCATGGTGCTTGGCACAGGTTTCCCATTTAATTCCCGTTGGGAATCCCCCGCCCCCGCGACCTCTGAGTCCGGACTTTTTGATGATCGCGATGATTTCCCCGGGATTCATGCCGGCAAGCGCTTGAACAAACGCCAGATATCCTCCGCGGGCGATATACTCTTCAATGCAATCGGGATCGATGTAACCGCAATTACGCAGCGCGATTTTCACTTGGCCTTTATAAAAGGGAACGTCTTCAAAATAAGGAATTGCATCGAGTGCTTGAACATTGGTTAAGGGATTTTGCAGGTTTTCCTCCAACAACCCCAGAGGATCATGCATTTGTCCAAGAATCATTTTGGGATTAAAGCGGCCTTCCCTGTAGTCCTGAACAGCATCCAAAATCTTGTCTGCGGTAATATTCCGATAGACCACGCGAGGTTTGCCGTCTTCGAGTATTTCAACCAGCGGTTCAAGCTCGCAATAGCCGATGCATCCGGTCTGGCAAATCGCGATATTCCCGTTTCCGTTAAATTCCTTCTTGGCCCTTTCAAAGGCAGCCTGGGCTCCGGCGGCAATGCCGCAGGATGCCATTCCGACGTTCACTTTGATTCCCGTTGGATGGTACAGTCTTTTACTGTATTCACCGCTGATCGTTTCTAGATCATTTACAGACTGGATTTTCACTTTCCTGCCTCGATATTTTATTCATATTGGTTAAGAATGGTATTAACTTCGGAAGATTCGATACGTGCGTGCACATTTTCATTTATCTTGACAACCGGCCCCAGGCTGCAACACCCGATACAGCGGACGGACTCAAGGGTATAACGTCCATCCTCCGTGGTTTCCCCATCTCCGATCCCCAGGGTTACCTCAATTCGCTCGTGCACCCGTTCGGCACCTCGGACATGACACGCCGTGCCGAGACAAATAGAAACAATGTTGCGACCCCTTGGCTCGAGGCTGAAGGTACTGTAAAATGTTGCCACGCCGTAAATCTGACTCAGGGGAACCCCGATTTTTGCTGAAAGATACGCCAGCGTGGGCTGGGGAAGGTAGTTGTAGTGTTTTTGAATCGCCTGCAGTATCATAATCAAGTCTTCTTGTTCACTGTCGAACTGCGCTTCGATGATATTATCCAGCTCCATATAATCGATTTCGATCGGTTTTTCACTTTGCAATGAACGGCTTTCGGTCATTGGATCGCCTCCAGGATCATATATCTGATTTAACAATTCCCAATGCTATCGTCTGAATGCAAACGAGATAATCTGCGGACCGCACTAACTGACGGCAACTTGTTGTACGACCGGACAGTTTTCAACGCAGGAACCACACCCCGTACAGAGATCCATATTGATGTACCGGGCGCGCTTGCGGATCTTCACCTTAAAATTGCCCGGTTCACCGCTAATTCCCTCGACATCTGCCAAAGTAATGATTTCAATATTCGGATTTGATGAAACTTCAATGAGTTTGGGGGAGATCATGCAGGTTGAACAGTCATTGGTAGGAAACGTTTTGTCGAGCTGAGCCATCACGCCGCCGATACTCGATTTTTCATCAACCAGATAAACCTTAAAACCTGAATCAGCCATATCCAACGCGGCTTGCATGCCGGAGATACCGCCACCCACAATCAGAACCGCACCGACCTTTCCGCTCTTGCCGGGATTATGTTGTTTTGCCTTTTCCATGCTAAGAACTTCTAACCTCTATAAATTAATATGTTAAGCTAAAATTTTCCGTTTTGATTTGTGATACTGTGTGTCTTTCCGTGGTGAATCAGGACGCTTCCGCAAACAGTTTTTCAGGATCAACGAATTTTTTGGAAAACCATTTTTTGGTCTCATCCAGCCCCAGCGCCATGCCGATGAGATCCGTAAAATACAGAACCGGAAGAAAGTAATCCGTGCCCAATTCCTTATTAATCTGGGTCTGATACGCGTCAAGATTGAGCTGACACATCTGGCATGAAACTGCAAAGCATTCAGCACCGGCTTCAGTGGCTCTTTTGTATAATTTTTCGATCATCGTGAACGCCACATCCGGCCTGGGCAGAATATGGCTGGCCCCACAACAGTCGGTCTTAAATGACCACTGAATCGGATCGGCACCCAATACCCTGAGGATATAATCCATACTCATGGGGTTCTCACAGTTTACCGCATCGGTGACTTTGGGAGGACGACTCGATTGACAGCCATAATAACAAACGGCTTTAAGATCTGTGAGCGGATGGATCACTCGGGATTCAATATTTTTCAGATTGTCCGGTCGGGCCAAAAAGTCAGCCAGATCGTATAACTTGATCCGGCCGCCTGCCACTTGGACACGGTACTTTTCCTTTTCCGGCCCCGCAAGAACCTTTTCGGCCGTTTTCAGGCGATTAAAGCATAATGGGCATGGAATAACCACATCCAGTCCGACCGCTTCGGCAATGGCAACATTTCTTCCGGCAAGCTCAATTGAAGCCCTGTGATTGATACTATGGGCTGCCGTTGAACCACAGCAACTCCAATCAGGCAGTTCCTCAAGCTCAATACCGATGGCCGCATGTATTGCCCTGACCGACAAGTCATAGTCTGTGGCGGTCCCTTCCAAAGAGCACCCGGGATAATAACTTACTTTCATTTTAATAACTTTTTAATCTCTTTTTTACCTTTGATTCCCTTGGGAAATAATTTCATCCGGCCTCTTTTAAACATGTTCCAGCCCAGCCAGATATCGGCACCCACGTCAAATTTAAACAATTTTCTTTTAAACTCCCCGCTTCGCAACATATAGCTCAGCACCAGGCCCCCTTCAAATACCCGACCCCGACGTTTGATATCGGCCAGAAATGCCCGATGAAAGGCATAGGTCTTCGGCTGCGGGATACGTATCTTCGCTTTGATGGCCCGCTCCTTCATGTAGTCCATGGCACCCGCAATATCCACTTCATTGGGACAGCGCGTCGTGCAGGTCTCACATGCCGAACATATCCAAATCGTGTTGCAGTTTAGTACCCTGTCCTCCTGGCCCAGCTGGATGAACCGTATCACCCGATCCGGATAAATATCCATAGCAAATGTTACCGGACAGCCGTTGGTGCATTTTTTGCACTGATAGCAGGCCGAGACTTTGATCCCTGTCTCGGCTTCTATTTCTTCCGAAAGGGTGTTATTGGGCAATACTTGGGCTTGATTCTCTCCTGGCATAAATATCCGCCTTTAAATTTTGAAAAATTCACAGAAAAAATTTAATCCTGCCAAAAATAATCACGATCATTTAACCGTTTTGGTGTGTTCTGTCAACACTTTATCTTTTGCTAAAAATTCTTGTCTTAATTTGAAATCCATGTTATCTGAGTTCCGTTTTATTTAAAGCGAATGAAGGTTTAAAAACATATTCATCAAAGTGCATTTTGCAGGTTAAACGACCAAAAGGAGGTAGGCTAAATGGATCAAGAGGACAAAAGTGTAGCCATTCCATTAATTCTGGTGGTGCTCGTTGGAATCGTCTTCCAGGCGATTTTCATCGGTATTGAAAGTAAAGACACACCCAACAAGGCGGTTATTGAATTTGCAAAGGCCTATTATCAACTGGACCCGTCGATGTCTGAACGACTCTGTGATGCAATGAAAGTCGTTGATGATGTAGATATTGTAGATCAGCATATATTCCAGGTTACCGAAGAAGGCAAAAATCGAGGTTTTGGAAAAAATTACGTGCGCAGCAAGCTTTACCACATCGATACCTATACCCAATCTAAAAGCGACACGCGTGCGCAAATCAGACTAACCGGCAAACGAAGGGCTTGTATAAATCCGGTCTATAGGATTATCGCTCAAATTTTCTGTCTCGGCGCTACGCATGAGGTTGACAAAACGTTTAACGTGATAAAGGAAGGCGGAAAGTGGAAGGTTTGCACGGATCTTGTTTCAATTTAAGATTCGTCTCCATTTCAATGGTTACCATCGAACGGTATCCTCAACAGGGTCACATTGAAGCTCGGATCGTAATGCAATTACCGGGCAAACCAACGTAAAGCGGGTGAATCGATGTAAAACAACGTACCCGTTAAAACGAACCAGTTCAAAAAGGGGATGCTGATTTTTTAAATTCGGCATCCTTTTTTAATTATATCTGTAATAACGTCTCTTTAAGACGATCCAAACTGATCGTATTTAAAATATGGCGCCTATCTATACCCAGCTTCGTAACCGGGCCCGTAAAATCGTTGCCAAATTTCCTGCCCCTGATTTTTATAAGGACTTTTCCCGGGCCAATGAACAGTCCCGCCATCTCGTGGAAACCGATCCCATTATCACTGAACTGCGTTTATTTGTCGCCGGGCAAATCAAAGACGACTTTGGACATGGCCTTAAACACGCCATCAAGGTTGCCATTGATGCTGGAACACTGATGATTATTGAAGGAACCAATGCAGGCTATTCCGACAACTTCAAGGCCCGCAGCGTGTTACTGGTCCAATGTGCCGGTATCCTGCACGATATCAAGCGCAAACATGCAAACCACGCCCGCAAAGGTGCGGATTTCGCCAGAAAAGTGTTAAAAGCATATCCTTTTTTACCAAAGGAGATAGAAGCTATCAGCCGGGCCATCCGGAATCATGAAGCGTTTAAAAACACGGTGACTATTCATACGCCCGAAGGTGTTCTGCTTTCCGCCTGCCTCTATGACGCCGACAAATTTCGATGGGGACCGGACAATTTTTATTATACCGTATGGGACATGGTTTCATATTACAAAATGCCCTTTTCGAAATTCATTGAACAGTATCCCAAGGGAATGGCGGGGTTGGCGCAAATTAAATCTACTTTCCGCACCCCAACCGGAAAAAAATACGGTCCCCAGTTTATTGATATCGGCCTTGCCATCGGTCAAGAACTCCATGAAGTCATCCAAACCGAGTTCGCTCATCTCATCCGATCCTGATTTGTCACGCTTAGCATTCATCACCATTTAGCCGTGATTCAATGCTTATAGAGTAATAGTTTAGTCCCTTTTCGGATTTGGACCTCAGTAAATATGAAGGTCTAAAAAGAAAAGGGACTAAACTATTAATTTCCTACCTTTTATTAATTCCAAGTTTCTTCATTCTGGAATCAAACGTTGATCTGTTTATTTTGGCATCATTAGCAGCACGAGTTATGTTCCATCTGTTTTTGTTCAGAAGATAGAGAACATAATCTTTTTCAAGATCTTCCCAGGAATATCCGGCAAATGGAGACTCAACGCCCGCCGGAGAAAGACTATTAGCTGAAAACATGGGTTCCTCATAAAAAGAAAATCTGTTATCAGCATTCCTTTCGTGAAGCTCCTTTTTAAAATGATCCGCTATCTCATTAACACCCACAATATCATTATCAACGGTGCTAAGTGTATATTTTACGAAATTTTCAAGTTCCCGAATATTTCCTTCCCACTGGTAATCTTCCAGATACTGCAGGGCTTTTTTTGAAATTCTTTTCTGAGTAACTCCCAGTTTGAGAGCTTCCCTCTTGAGAAAATAATTCAGTAAAAGCGGTATATCTTTTTTTCGCTCCCGGAGTGGTGGAAGGTGAATCGGAAGAACATTGAGACGATAGAATAGATCTTCTCTGAACTCTTTTCCGGCAATTGCTTGGATTAAATCTTTGTTGGAAGCGGAAATAATTCTTAGGCTGATTTTGTAAGTCTTGGTATCACCCAGGGGCTTAATTTCACTGTTTTGAATAACCCTCAATAAGCGCGATTGGAGGCGTAAAGACATGTCTCCAATTTCGTCTAAAAAAACGGTTCCGCTGTCAGCGGCCTTCAGAAGACCGATTTTGTCCTCCGTTGCACCGGTAAAAGCGCCTTTTTTATATCCGAACAGTTCACTTTCCAAGAGCGTATCCGGGATAGCACTACAATTCTGCACAACAAACGGTTTATCCTTTCGGGAACTGAGATTGTGCAACGCCATCGCAATAAGATCTTTACCGGTTCCGCTTTCACCTGTAATCAACACGGGGAAGTCGGTTGCGGCATAATCGCGGACCTGTTTCATTACATCGATGAAAGGGCGACTTTGACCAATGATTTGGGCATCGCTTTGCATCCCGGCCAGAATCTGTTCAAGCTCAAGATTTTTTTCAACCTGTTGCGTAAAGTACAAAGCGTTGCTCAAAGCCGTGGCCCCCATATCCACGATGCTCTTGAGAAGTTCGAGGTATTTTTTGTCAACATTCAGACGATCACTCGATGGGTTTGTATCAATGAGTTGGACAACTCCGTAAACCTGGCCATCTCTCAAAATTAAAGGAAAAGCAAAAATCAAATTACTCTTTAATTTCATTCCCTTTTCAAATTCTTTATAATGACGGGGATCTTTGCCGGCCTCTGCAACCGTCATTTCAGCGTTTTCCATGACCCAGCCAACGATGCTGGGTCGGTCCACGCTCATGCTGGCTCCTTTGATAATATCAGTGTCGGTGGGACTCCCCAAAGACTCTATACACACATACCGGTTTTCTTGCTTAATCCAGATAGATCCACGCTCTACATTTTGAATTTTCAAAAGCAATTTTAAAAATCGCTTCCTTAAACTTTCAGGATCGAGCTCTTCGAAGAGCACTTTGTAGATATCCAAATCAAATTCAGTCATTATTCAATTCCAGCATTAGGGGCTTCGCCCCTGTTATAGTATTCCAACGTTCCATGCACCTTTATAAGCAGATACTCTTAAAAAATAATTTTTTATTCCTGCTTTCAGGGGGTTAGAATTTCCAATACGCTATATAGTGCCCATCCAGAAACGGTCTTTTTGCCCGATCTCTGCGTTATGCTCAAAATTTTATCCTCGGAATATAAACTATATGCCTGTGGTAAAATTTTTAGCAGGCCTTGATCTCGAACAAAAATCCTCGTTTCTGGACAGACACTATTTATTTAAATATAACAATTATAATTAAATATCGTGATAATAATAAAAAATCAAGAAAATATTACTCTGGATCCGGCGTGCAGCGGCCGATCTTTAAAAACTAATTTTTTATTAGAAATTGAATAGTTAAGCTGAACATCCATGTGAAATTAACGAAATATAAAATAATTATTGATATTTCCTCAATATAATTAAATATAAACATATTGAGAAAATCTATTATAAGAAAGGAATCGCGTCTTTTTCTTTTGATACAGTAATATCATATAGTTGAATCGATTTTATCATATCTTGCAGCATTGGCATAATCGTTGCTGATTAAAATGGCTAAGCTCGCCACAGGTT
>JAFDFH010000111.1 GCA_019309945.1 Deltaproteobacteria bacterium | reverse complement strand
GAGTATAATACTCATCGCGGTTGGCGGCCAGGGCCAGTTGGTACTTTGGATGCATGTCATGTAAAAAAAGAATGAGGCACATTTTCTATCCCTATAGCCAGTTTCAAAACGTTTCAGTTTGTTCAAGGTCAAGGAAGGCGATAATTTTAACCACAGGAATACATTTAGTATTTCGAGGATTAAAATTTGAGCCTGACGCAGAGATTGGGCAAAATGGGACGTTTTGAAATTGGCTCGCTATTGATCGGAAATAATTCGGTAGTATACTATTTTTTCCCATGTTTGTTAAGGATATTTTTTTGCTTTACTTAATTCACAGATTTTGATACATAGCAGCAAAAAAAAACTAAGGGAGATATTTACGAATGAACATCAGCAGGCAGTTGGGTATTTTGGTTTTCTGTGGTGTACCTGCCATTGTTGGCGGCGGTATTGTTTACGCTATTTTTGGGAGCTATCCTCCGGTTTTCATTTATGAAATCCTTCTTTTACTGGTAGCCGGCGGTGTTATTCGAAAGTAAGGTATCCTTTAAAGAACGATTTCCCCATCAACTCGATTGGCCTGCAATAAGCTAATGTTTCGAGCGGGTAAACGTTTTATTGGGAAATGCCTGAAAAGCCTGCCTTTCAAGTTTACACAATACCAGCGGCAATGTAGAAGACGTCCTCTTTTCCCCGATATCTGCCTGCACCGAGATTGTGGCCGGCAGGTCTGTGCCAGACCCAAATTTTAATTCTCAAAATACTTTATGTTTTCAGGTTGTTAATTTCAATTCAGGGGGATGTCGGCCTTGAACTTGAATCCCGCCGCTAGTGGGAAATGTTTTTTTACGGTCAGGCACGGCGGCCAACACATTTTATACCCTGTCGAATTAATTTGTGCAGGAGGCATTAATGGGAAATAGAACTTCCCAGGATATTATTTTATGGTATTTCCTGGGCCTTTTTCTTGTCTCAATTTTCTTGCTGGGCTGGCTTCTCTGGCCTTTTATATCGATTATTATCCTTGGCGGCGTTGTGACCGGCGTATTCAAACCGGTTTACAATTTCATACAAATAAAAGGTAAAACAAAGCCCCCCTTCGCCTCTTTGGTAACATGCATCTTGATTTTTTTTACTATCTTTATACCGATTGTATTTTTTGTGGGAGTTTTATCAAGAGAGGCTTATGACCTATATCTTACTGCCAAGGACGCGGTTCTGAGTGACCAACTCAAGAATCTTATTGAAAGCAGCAGGCTGTTTGACAGGATAACACAGCTTTTCGCCAATTTTAACATCGAGTTTACCGGTGAGCAACTGAATAAAGGCATTACGGAACTTGGCAAGATTGTGGGCCTTTTTCTATATAGGCAGGCCAGCTCAATCGCATCGAATTTTTTTAGTTTTATAATCAACTTTTTTTTCATGCTTCTGGTCATCTATTTTCTTTTAATCGATGGAAGCCGCTTGATTGCGTTCATCATTGATCTTTCCCCTCTGCCAAAAGAACAGGATGAAAAGCTGATTCAAAAGTTTAAGGATATGTCCGGTGCGGTTCTTATCGGGAATGGACTTGGCGGTTTGATCCAGGGCTCATTCGGGGGGATTGTTTTTTCCCTTTTCGGTTTTCAATCCCCGTTCCTGTGGGGTGTTATCATGGGGTTACTCGCATTTCTTCCGATTATCGGGATAGGCATAGTGTTCATCCCTGCAGCCGTTTATCTTTTCTTAAAAGGAAGGATTGCCGCGGGAATATTTTTTGTGGTCTTTTACCTCGTCCTCTCCGGTGGTATTGAATACCTTTTTAAGCCCAAACTGGTGGGAGAGCGGGTAAAAATGCATACCCTGGTCGTCTTTCTTGCCATAATGGGCGGATTGAACCTTTTCGGAATCCTGGGGATTATTTACGGCCCCCTCATTGCAACAGCATTTTTTACGTTAACCGATATTTACTACGCCAGTTACCAGAAACTGATTGGATCTGATAAGCAATGAAGCCGTTCATCGAGTGATCTTTGAACGATTACCAAAAACCAATAAACACCAGGTATTGTAATGATGTTGACAGAGAAACATCCCGTTATCAGCATCGAGAGTGAGCTGAAAAAATCCTATCTCGATTATGCCATGAGCGTGATCATTGGAAGGGCCTTGCCCGATGTTCGTGATGGCCTGAAACCCGTTCACCGACGTGTTTTGTTCGCGATGCAGGAGTTGAAGAACGATTGGAATAAACCGTATAAAAAATCCGCCCGGATTGTCGGTGATGTGATCGGCAAGTATCACCCCCATGGTGATTCCGCGGTTTATGATACCATCGTTCGCATGGCCCAGGACTTTTCGATGCGTTATCCGCTCGTAGACGGCCAGGGCAACTTTGGTTCCGTCGATGGCGATCCTCCTGCTGCGATGCGCTACACGGAGATCCGGATGATGCGGATGGCCCACCAGATGCTGGAGGATCTTGATAAGGAAACCGTTGAGTTTGTGCCGAATTATGACGAATCCCTGTCAGAACCTACTGTCCTGCCCGCTAAGATTCCCGCCCTTTTGGTAAACGGTTCAGCCGGTATTGCCGTCGGCATGGCGACAAACATACCGCCCCACAATCTGACCGAGATTATTGAAGGGATTAAAGCGCTAATCGACCGTCCCGGTGTCACCTGTCAGGATCTTATGAAGATCATCCCTGGTCCTGACTTCCCCACTGCAGGTATTATTTATGGGGATAAAGGCATCGTTGATGCGTATGAGACCGGCCGGGGTATTATCCGGATCAGGGGAAGGGTAATTGTTGAAAAGGACAAAAGGACCCAAAGAGAAACTATTATCATTACAGAAATTCCCTATCAGGTCAACAAATCCAGGCTGATCGAGAAGATTGCAGACCTGATGAAAAATAAGCAGATTGAAGGTGTAAAATATGTAAGGGACGAATCTGACAGGGAAGGTATGCGGATTGCATTGGCCCTAAAAAAAGATCAAATATCAGGGGTGATTGTGAATCAGCTTTATAAGCATACCCAGTTGGAAAACACCTTTGGTATCATTTTTCTGGGGGTAGTCAATAACCGGCCGGAAGTATTGAACCTCAAAGATCTTCTTCAGCACTTCATCCTGCATCGGCAGGAAATCGTCGTCAAACGGACGCGCTTTGATCTGAAAAAAGCTGAAGAGCGTGCCCATATCCTTGAAGGCCTTAAAATCGCCCTGGATAATCTTGATCAGGTGGTCACCCTTATTCGTGAATCAAAAACCCCCAAGGAGGCCAGGGATCGCCTCATCGAGATATTCAAGTTGACGAAAATCCAGGCCCAGGCAATTCTGGATATGCGCCTTCAGCGGCTTACCGGTCTGGAACGGGAAAAAATACTGGAAGAATATGAAAGTGTGCTCAAGGATATTGCCCGATTTAAAGAGATCCTCGGCAGCGAGCGCCTGGTGCTTAATATTATTAAAGACGAGCTTTCCGAAATGCAGGAAGCGTTTGGAGACCTGCGCCGCACAGAGATCGTTGAAGCGACCAAAGAGATTACCATCGAAGATATGATTGTTGAGGAGGACATGGTCGTAACCATTTCAAACACGGGTTATATCAAACGGAACCCGATTACGCTTTATCAGAGTCAGCGTCGCGGCGGAAAAGGGAAGACTGCAATGGGAACCAAGGACGAAGATTTTGTAAAGCTCCTTTTTGTCGCTTCCACTCACCATACCTTCCTGTTTTTCACAAACCGGGGAAGAGTGTACTGGTTAAAGGTATACGACATTCCTCAAGCCAGCCGCCAGAGCCGCGGCAAGGCAATTGTTAATCTTCTCAATTTTTTGCCTGATGAAAGAATGACTACCGTGCTTGCCGTGCCGTCATTTGAGCCCGGGTTTCACATTATTATGGCCACGCGAACCGGACTGGTTAAAAAGACCGATTTGATGGCCTTCAGCCGTCCTAGAACCGGCGGAATTATTGCCCTGAATCTCATTCCCGGTGACGAGTTAATCACAGCCAGAATCACTGATGGGAACCTGAATGTCTTCCTCGGATCTTTAATGGGAAAATCCATACGCTTTCACGAGTCTAATGTTCGTCCATCCGGGCGTGTCAGCATGGGCGTGCGGGGAATGCGTTTGGACCCTGGGGATCGGATTGTGGGAATGGAAGTTTTAAAACACGGCCAGACTCTTTTTGCGGTGACGGAAAACGGGTACGGAAAAAGAACCGTCATCGATGAATATCCGGTCCGGAAACGCGGCGGTAAGGGGGTTATTACAATCAAGACCAGTGAGCGCAACGGAATGGTCGTTGAAATACTTCTTGTTGAAGAAGATGACGACCTGATGCTCATAACGAATAGCGGTAAGATTATACGCATGCCCATAAAAGGGATTTCGGTGATCAGCCGGAACACCCAGGGGGTCAAGCTCATTGGGATAAAGGCCGGCGAGCGTGTTGTCGGGGCCGTCAGGCTTGCTGAAAAGGAAGATCACACCTTGTTATGAAAAATCATGTTGATGCCGATTCCATAAAAATAGGCGTTGTGGGGGCTGGAAGCTGGGGCACCGCCCTTGCCAATCTTTTGGCCTCGAAAGGTTTTAAAATAGATCTTTGGGCTTTTGAAAAAGATGTTCGGGACCAGATTCAAACCCATCGCGAAAACATCGTTTTTCTACCAGGTTTTTCCCTTTCCACCCATATAGTTGCGTTTAACGACATCACCCGGGTCGTTTCAGGCAAGGATCTCATCCTGATTGTCGTCCCGTCCCATGTGATGCGTGAAGTTGCCCGGGGCCTGGCCGGGAATGTTTCAAAGGAGGTGATTATTGTGTCGGCCTCAAAAGGGATTGAAAACAAGACCCATTTAACCATGTCCGGCGTGCTTAAAGAGGTTCTTGCGGATGTGCCTGAAGGCCAATTTGCGGTTCTTTCCGGTCCGAGTTTTGCCAGGGAAGTCGCATCGAATGTCCCCACGGTCGTCACGGTGGCATCCCAAGACCCCAAAGTGGCAACCTTTGTTCAGCACATTTTTGCAAAACCCTTTTTCAGAGTCTATACAAGTGATGACATCATTGGCGTGGAACTGGGGGGTGCGGTCAAGAATGTTATTGCCATTGCGGCCGGAATCATCGATGGTCTGGGGCTTGGATTAAATACCAGGGCGGCCTTGATTACGAGGGGGTTGACGGAAATCAGACGTTTGGGACTGAAGCTCGGGGCCAATTCGCGAACTTTTACAGGGCTAGCGGGTGTGGGTGATTTGATTCTGACCTGCACCGGAGACCTCAGCAGAAATCACCGCGTTGGAAAAAAGATCGGGGAGGGGATGAAGCTAAAGGAAATCCTGGCTGAATCACGAATGGTCGCTGAGGGTGTAAAAACCGCCCGGTCGGTTTACAATCTATCCCGCAAGCTCAATGTTGAAATGCCTATTTCCCACGAGATTTATCGCATTCTTTATGAAGATCTTTCACCCAAGGAAGCGCTTTACAATCTGATGACACGCGACCTTAAGCAGGAGTTTGATGGATATTAACTTGACATCCTGGACACATGGACAAAAGCAAAGTAAATAAAGGCGATGGGCACCGGCAACGGTTGCGCGCGAGATTTTTTGCTGCAGGACTCGCCGGCTTCCACGACTACGAAGTAATTGAACTCCTTTTAACCATTGCCACCCCTAGAAAGGACTGCAAGGATGCCGCCAAAGCAGCCCTGAAAAGATTTAGAACCTTCCAGGGTGTACTCGAAGCCTCGCCCCGGGAACTTTGTGAAGTCAAAGGAATCGGGCCTAAAAATTTGTTTGGAATAAAGTTGATCAAGGCGGTGGCCGAACGTTATCTTGAAAAGCGGTTGATAAAAAAAGATGCTTTAAATAGCTCAAAAGACCTGTTCGATTATCTCTGCCACAGCATAAGGGACAAAGGCCGAGAATGTTTCGAGGTTATTTATCTCGACGCTAAAAATCGGGTGATCACATCCGCAACCCTCTTTGAAGGGACGCTAACCGCCAGTTCGGTGTATCCTCGCGAAGTGGTTCGGTCAGCCCTTAATCATCAAGCCGCAGCCCTTATTTTTGCTCACAACCATCCTTCGGGTGACCCCCACCCATCCGAAGAAGACGTTTCCGTGACGCGACAGCTTGTTTATGCCTGTAGGGTAATGGGGATAACGGTTCACGAGCATCTGATAATGGGTGACAGCCGGTATTTCAGCTTTGCGGATCAGGGCTATATCGCAAAAATGAATCGTGATTATGATACCGCTTGGCAATAATTTACAAAAGACAACTGGAATGTCATCATGATCGATGGGAAGAAAAAATACCCGACCTGTTTCGGGGTGCTGGATTCTGTTTTTCCAGAAGGAGCGGATGGTTTCCGAAAGGCCCCGGAACGGTGTTTTCCGTGCGTGTATAAAACCGATTGTATGCGATCCGCCATGGGGGGACCCGGTGGGCTCAGAGTCCGGGAAGAGTTTGTCGACCGAGCCTATACATCCGGCATGATGAATTTTCTGGAAAGATGGGCCCGGAAGAAAGATCTTCAGCGCCGGAAAAAGGAAATGCAGAATACGGAGGAAAAACCATGATATCCATCAAAAACATACCGATTTCAGGAAAGCGCGTTGTTGTCCGGGTCGATTTTAACGTACCCATGGATGAATACCAGAATATTGCAGACGATTCCAGGATTAAAGGGGTTATACCGACCCTGTGCTACGCCCTGGACCGTCAAGCGAAGGTCATCATTGCTTCACATCTGGGAAGACCAAAGGGAAAAAACATGCCCGAATTCAGCTTGTCGCCCGTATCGAAACGGCTGGGCCGGCTTCTTGGGACGGAGGTTAAGATGGCAACTGATTGTATCGGAGCCGATGTTGATGCGCTGGTCGCCGATATGCAACCGGGAGATGTGGTGCTGCTTGAGAATCTGCGATTTCATCCCGAAGAAGAGCAAAATGATGATGCCTTTGCGCAGCTGCTCGCCCAACTGTGTGACGTTTACATCAATGACGCGTTTGCCGTATCTCATCGTGTCAATGCTTCCGTTGTAGCCATTACAAAGTACGTGCCGGTATGCGGTGCCGGTTTTTTGCTGCAAAAAGAACTCAATTATTTTAAAAAGGCGATGGCGGATCCCCGGCGTCCCCTGGTAGCCATTGTGGGAGGTTCCAAAGTATCGAGTAAGCTCATCAATGGTTGAGGAGGATCTTGTTGAGGTTGCAAAATCCGTGATGAAAAAAGCGGAGGAAAACCGCATCAAGTTCTATCTCCCTGTGGATGTGGTGGTTGCCCGTGAAATGGATCCAAAGGTTTCGACCAAAATTGTATCGGTACAGGAAATTCACCCGGAGTGGATGGCCCTGGACATTGGCCCCGCAACGTCTTTACTTTATTCTGAAGTTTTATATGACGCCAAGACAATTGTCTGGAATGGCCCCCTGGGTGTATTTGAGATCGATGCTTTCAGCCGGGGAACCCTCGCCATGGTCAACGCCGTGGCCAATTCCTACGCGCTTTCCATCGTCGGAGGCGGCGATACCGATGTGGCCATCCATAAAGCCGGGGAAAAGGACCGCATCACCTATATTTCGACCGGCGGCGGGGCTTTCCTCCAACTGATGGAAGGTGAAGCCTTGCCGGCCGTAACTGCACTGGAAGCAGCCAATGCGCGATGATCAGACCGCAGAAACAGGGGATAGGCGCAATGGGTTGTGATGGCCCACCGCAAAGAAGATCTGAAGACGAAACCAAAACCCGATCCCTGATTCCTGTAAACATATACCTGCTCATCACATTGTTGTGCGCCCTTGCTTTGCTGGGATATTTTTTCAGAGTGCCGTTGGGGGAAAGGATCGTCCACTATTATCATCTTTTTGCGGACAGAGAACAGATCAAAACATTCATTGCTGCATTTGGACTGGGAGCTCCCGTAGCTTTTATCGTCATTCAGATTCTGCAGGTCGTGCTGGCTCCCAT
>JAFDFH010000484.1 GCA_019309945.1 Deltaproteobacteria bacterium | reverse complement strand
GCGGACTTTGCGTTTTCTATTTTTCTTTTTTCATTGGGTGCCTTTTAATTTTTTTCGACAGAAGTCGCATAACAATTAATAAGCGCAATATCCTAACGTTTTCTATTTTTTAATGTCTCCTTGAGTCTGTAGCTATCCCAATTACAGCTGATAATATGGGGCTTGTGGGTAACACGATCCAACAGCGCTGCCGTAAGGGTTGGATCTCCAAATATCTCAGTCCAATCCCCAAAACCCTTGTTGGAGGTAATAATCACTGACTTTCTCTCGTGTCGTTCGGCCAAGACCTGGAACAGCAGATCCGCGCCTTCTTTTGAAAACGGAACGTAGCCCAGCTCGTCAATCACCAAAAGTCCATAGCTGGCATAGCGTTTTAGAACTCGAGACAAGATCTTTTCATCCCTTGCTTCGATCAGTTCGTTGGCAAGGCCGCAGGCCGTTGTAAATCGGGTTCGAACACCCAGTCGGCATGCTTCCATTGCAAGGGCCGTAGCCAAATGGGTCTTGCCCGTTCCGCTTTTGCCCAGAAAAATCACATTATGCGCCTCTTTAATATATTGATCGTATAGCAATTGTTTTATAAGCCGAACATCAAGACCTGGTGCGGCTTCAAATTTGAAGGTATCAATGGGTTTTAGCAGCGGGAACTTTGCTTCCCGGATACGGCGCTTGCGACCGTTTTCCATTCGCGCCGCTACTTCCAGCTCGGTGATATTTAACAAAAACTCAGAGGGATCTAAGCTGGCTTCCCTGGCCTGACGAATACAGGTCTCCAAATTGGCAATGACAGCCGCCAGTTTTAAAAACTTCAAATTTTCCAATAGTTGCACTTTCACCACCGGCTTCATATGCCACCTCCGATCTGCCCGTAAACCGAAACATCGGCAGGCTCAAACCGCAACCAATTGCCAAGCGGCTCGATGGAAGGATCACTGTTTTTACCGGCATTTTGTAAAAGATAAACTACCGCGTCACTGCAGCTGACATTTGCCGCAAGGGCAGCTTCCACGGCATCGATTACATCGTCTTTGGGGTGCTCTTTAAAAAGCATCAATACCAAAATGAACTCTTTGGTCCCCTTGGTGTCTCCTTGTTTTTGACGAAAACGCTTCAGCAGCTCCTCAAGGCATTGGGGCCAATCTTTGCGCCACTGGCGAATCGGCCGGGCACTGTCAAAGGCCTGAGGCCGCTGATGGATCAGAGCCAAGTAATGCATCGGATCCAGTTGCCACTTGTTGTTGCCGAACAATCTTTTGTGCACAGCTATCTTTTGACCACCATAATAAAGCTCAACCCGGTCAATATATTTAACCGCCGATATCTTAGTGCCCGCATTCTCGGTAGGCACCGAATATCGGTTTTTATCGACATGGACGGTAGAAAATTTATCCGCCTTGCCCGACCAGGTATCAATGTTGCTAAATGGCACATTCGGCAGTGGCAAAAGAAACTGTTTCTCTTGTTCGTACAGCTCCCCAACGGTTTTGTCCCGGCCTGCCGTGCGATGACTTCCGAAGTTCAGGCATTGAATCAGCAGCCGTTCATTTAGCTGATCGAGACTGTCGGCTACCGGAACCGGCACCATGTAATTGCGACGGGCATAACCTACAAGTCCTTCAATGCCTCCCTTTTCGTGGCCCTGGCCAGGATTGCAAAACCGAGGCGTAAAACTGTAATAGGCCTTAAGCTTCAAAAAATTCTCTTGAAGTCGACGATCCCTACCCCTGAGTACTTTTTCCACTGCAGTGGTTAAATTATCGTAGATCAACACCGAAAATATTCCCCCAAAGAAGGCAAATCCCTGGATATGCCCCTCAAACAACGCCTGCTGACGTTCACATGGAAAACATTGGACAAAGTGTTTGCCGCTGCCCTTAGAGCGCATACAAAACAACTTCAGCGCCGTTTGCTTACCGTCAAGGATAGCTATACAATTGCCCCAATCAATCTCCGCTTCTTGTCCCAGTAGTGCGTCACAGGGAATAAAAACGGCGCTGTTTTTATGAATACCTAACCTTATCCGTGTCTCACGCACATAACGACGTACAGTCGCTTCTGAACCCGTAAACCCATGTTCTTGTTGCAATCGATGAAATACGCGGATTGCAGTGTGTCGCTGCTTTCTAGGACAGTTCTTGTCATCTTCAAGCCAGCTGTCGATGATGCCAAGATAACAACCTAAAATCGGATATACTTGTTTTGCCCGGGACTTGTATCCCATGTATTGTCCTTGAAGCACCTTTCTGATCGTTTTGCGCGAGTGGCCTGTCTCCCTTGCAATCTGCCTGATCTTTTTGCCATAAACACGATACGCCGTTCGAATGTAATCATACTGTTCCACCTCAAGCATCTCCTCTCACCTCCGGCTTATAAAGTTCAGTTTCCTGAAACTTATATACCAGAGGTATTCTCGGGGTGGGGTATTTTTCGGTTATCGTTTGCCCTCTAAAGGGGTATTTTTAGGTTAGCGAAACCATGCATTCGTATACTCACGCAAAAATCATGCAATATCAAG
>JAFDFH010000483.1 GCA_019309945.1 Deltaproteobacteria bacterium | reverse complement strand
AGCATGACCGGGATCGATCCACGACACAGACCGCATTACTTATCGCTGCTTCCTTCCGGACCTGACGAGGTTCGTAACCGTCTGTTGCGCGGCGGCCGATCAAAATGACCTATATGTATCCAGATTAAAACCCTTTAGAGGGGATTCAGCCCCGCATATAGCGGATTTCGGGAAAAGGGCACCGCTAGCTCCCCGCCTAGCACAACCACCAAATAATATAATCGATAAACAAATTTTTTCAAGGTAAAAAAAGAAGCCTGGTTTCCTGCCACAATATAGACCGTGGCTTATCTTAAAGGATCATCTCCCAATTAGTTATAGCTAATTAATGCAAGTCAAGTGAAGAATCTTCAAGTGAGTCGGTGTGGTTCCAGAGGGTTCAAGGGGTCAAGGATTCAAGGATTCGAGTGAAATGCTAAAGAATTACAAAATATTGAATGCCTGCCAAAAGTCATACGAACTCTGTTTAAATTGGAGAAGAACCATAATAAAAAACTCGTATTAATTTAGCTTTATAAAAAAAGTGTCCCACAAGCATTCAGGTGATCCGGTTTTAAAGTGGGTCACTGTTTGAGTGTATTAGAGAGCGTTAAGAAAGAACAGCAAAATAGCAAATTTTGACCGTGGGTTAAATAATTTACGCATTTAATCAGCCTTTATATGAAGGATAGCATCTGTTCATTCTTTACGCTCATTTATTCACGAGTTTGACACGGTTAAAAACCGGATTTCCTGAATGCGATAATGATTTCAAAGGGCTAGATTGTTACAAAAACTCCATATTCTGTGTTTTTTATTGACATATAATAGTGTCTATTATCATAATAAAAATGGATGGTTCCGTAAAATGTCGGTTTTGCTCACTTTGGTGAGCGTTTTGGTGATACATGCCAGCATCGCAAAAAGGCTGCAATAAGTTATTACGAACTGTTGAAAAGACCATTTCAACCTATGGAATGCTTGAACCGAAAGATTCGGTTCTTGTCGGTGTGTCAGGTGGGCCTGATTCAATAGCCCTTCTCCATGTACTTCTCAAATTAGCATCCCGGTTTTCCCTCAGGATTGGAGTTGCCCATTTAAATCACTCCCTCCGCCAGAAAGACTCAGACAAAGACGCAAATTCGATCTACCTTGTTATGTTCGTAAAGAAGATGTCTATAAATATCAGGTTGAAAACAAGCTTTCCCTGGAAGAAGCGGCCAGACGCGTTCGCTACACCTTTTTTGAAAGTGTATCAGAAACAAACAGGTTCAACAAAATTGCTCTCGGCCATCACTGTGATGATAATGCCGAGCTTGTTTTGATGAATCTTTTTCGAGGAAGCGGTCCTCAGGGCATTTCAGGGATTCCTCCCATGAGGGACGGAAAAATTATCCGACCGCTAATTAATTTAAAAAGATCTGAAATTATTGATTACCTGGACGCAAAAGGATTAAATTATGTATCGGACACGTCCAATTGGGACACAAGATACATTCGGAACAGGATACGTATTCATTTAATCCCTTTGTTAAAAGAGTCCTACAATCCCAAGATCATCGAAACTCTAAACCGGCTTGCTGCAATTATCGGATCTGAAGAAGAATGGATTGAAGATACAATCCACCCTCTTTTCGAAAAAACCGCTTTAAGCTTGCAGGATGATATTGTTTCCTTTTCTGTCCCAAGGCTAAAAGAAATTAATATTGCAGCACAAAGGCGGATAATTAGAAAAGCGATTGCAAGGATAAAAGGAGATTTAAGACGTATAACTTTTTCCCACATAGATTCCGTCATAAACCTTCTGGAAAGCGGGCCGACTTATAAAAATCTTGATTTTCCCGATCGTATCAGGATACAGCTAAACAGAGGGAGCCTTATCTTTTCCAAAGAAAAGAAGGCCTTACGTGATCTCAATCAAAAATCCAGCAATGTCGAAAAAATCGCTTTTGAATACAAAATAGCAAAACCTGAGCCGATTATCATTAAAGAAATCTTTGCCCACATGAAATTTTCTGAAATGGATATTAAAGATTTGTCAGATTTTCGTCGCACTGAACAACATGCGGGGTTTGTTGATAAGGATGCCTTAAGTTTCCCACCCACTGGTTCTGAGGAACATTCGACCGGGAGACCGCTTTAAACCGATGGGTATGACCGGAACACAAAAGGTAACAAAATTTTTTATTGATAAAAAGGTGCCGAAAACTGAACGAGCAAGATGCCCCGTTATGCTTAGCCAGGGGAAGATAGTCTGGGTTGTCGGCCATAGAATAGATGAATCCGTTAAAGTGACGCCTTTCACAAGAAATGTGCTTAAAATGGAACTTTTTCTTGCCTAATTAATAATAATGATTAATATAATTCTATAATTCGTAGCGGCTTTCAAACCGATTATAATTTATTTCAGGGGGTTATTCTTTTGAATCCTTTTCAAAAAAACGTTGCTTTATGGCTTGTCATCACGCTGATGATGATCTTTCTTTACATTCAATTCAACCAACAGGTCCCGGGGGAAACAAATATCAGTTATTCTGAATTCCTTGCTATGGTCGATAGTGAGCGTGTTGCTGATGTCGTTATCCAGGGACAGGAACTCTTTGTCACGGATATAAACCGCAATCGCCTAAAGGTATATGCACCCCAGGACAACGACCTTATCAAGATCCTCAGGGAAAAGGGAATTGCCATTGACGCAAAACCACAGGACGAGTCACCCTTGTATCTGTCTATCCTTGTGTCATGGGGTCCGATGATCCTGCTCATCGCCATATGGATATATTTCATGCGTCAGATGCAGTCCGGAGGTGGCAAGGCAATGTCCTTTGGCAAAAGCAGGGCTCGTTTGCAATCTGACCAGTCAAAAAAAGTCACCTTTGAGGATGTCGCTGGAATCGATGAGGCCAAAGAAGAACTCGGAGAAATAATTGAGTTTCTCAAGGAGCCGAAAAAATTTACGCGACTTGGAGGAAGGATACCCAAAGGCGTCCTCCTGATGGGGTCACCCGGCACAGGAAAAACCCTTTTGGCACGTGCTATTGCTGGAGAGGCTGATGTTCCGTTCTTTCATATAAGCGGATCCGATTTTGTCGAAATGTTTGTCGGCGTTGGAGCGTCCAGGGTCAGAGATCTTTTTGTTCAGGGGAAAAAGAATGCGCCCTGTATCATCTTCATAGACGAGATCGACGCTGTTGGGAGGCACAGGGGAGCGGGCCTCGGAGGGGGGCATGACGAAAGAGAACAGACCTTAAACCAGCTTCTGGTTGAAATGGATGGATTTGAATCGAACGAAGGTGTAATCCTTATATCTGCCACCAACCGGCCCGATGTTCTCGATCCGGCGCTTCTGCGCCCGGGGCGTTTTGACCGTCAGGTGGTTGTTCCCCTGCCGGATATTTTGGGCCGCGAAAAAATTCTTAAGGTTCACTTGAAAAAAACGCCTGTGGGGCCTGATGTAAGCCCCCTCATAATTTCGAAAGGAACACCCGGTTTCTCCGGCGCAGATCTGGAAAACCTTGTAAATGAAGCTGCACTTCTCGGCGCAAAAAGAAATAAAGAAAAAATTGATATGACCGATCTGGAAGATGCCAAAGACAAAGTTTATATGGGACTTGAGCGCAAATCAAAAGTTATCAGGGAGGAGGACAGAAAGACCACGGCGTATCATGAAGGTGGACACGCCCTTGTTGCCCGCCTTCTGCCCGGCACGGATGCCGTCAACAAGATAACCATTATTCCAAGGGGGCGTGCCGCCGGCATCACATGGTTCTTGCCCGAAGAGAGCGATTTTAAATATAAAGATCAGCTTGAAAGCGAATTGTCGGTAGCTTTCGGCGGACGGGTGGCCGAAGAAATTGTTTTCAACCGCATCAGCACCGGCGCTGCCAACGATATCAAGCAAGCAACAGACGTTGCCCAGAAGATGGTCCGCAGCTGGGGTATGAGCAATGACCTGGGGCCCCTTTCTTATGCCAAAAATGAAGAGCACATTTTCCTCGGGCGTGAAATAGCCCAGCACAGGGATTATTCTGAAGAGACTGCAAAAAAGATTGACGAAGAAATAAACGAACTGGTCAAAAAAGCTTACAATCGCGCAAAGAAAGTTTTAGAGGAAAATTTAGATATTCTTCACTCTTTGGCGGAACGTCTGCTGGAAAAAGAGACCGTCCTGGGGAAAGAGCTTGATGAACTCATATCCTCAATGAAACCGGGGTTTGAGTTTCCATCAAAGACTTCTGAAGTCGAAGAAACCGGTGAAACTGCTAAAGCAGAAACTAAAATGGGAACCGATGCAGAAGCTACAACAGAAGCCCAAACTGACGCAGGAAACGAAGCTGAAGCAGAAAATATAGCAGAATCCGAAAGTGAAATTCCATCATCTTGAACCGGCATCAGCGAGCAATTACCCCGCAGCGACTCGACTGAGCCTTCGACCCGAGCTCAGGCCGAGGGTCTCGCCGAAGTCTTGCTGCGACCTCGCATTGGGTAAACATAACCTAATCCTTGGTGAGCACACCTGTATTATGGGCATCTTGAATGTGACGCCTGATTCATTTTCAGATGGCGGAAAATTCTTCACATTCAACGATGCCGTGGCTCAAGGCCTAAAACTGTTTGAAGACGGTGCTGACATCCTTGACATAGGCGGAGAATCCACACGCCCATTTGCTGATGCGGTATCTGCAGAAGAGGAAATCGAACGTGTTGTGCCTGTAATCGAAAAGCTCACAAGGCATGTTTCTATTCCCATTTCAATCGATACAACCAAGGCCTATGTTGCCAGACAGGCAATTAAAGCCGGTGCTTCCATGATAAATGATGTGTCGTCGCTGCGTCTTGATCCTGAAATGGCTGATGTTGCAGCAGAATATGGTGTACCGGTAGTTTTGATGCATATGCTCGAAACGCCCAAAACCATGCAGGTTTCCCCAAGCTATGACGATCTTATTGGAGAAATCAAAGTGTTCCTGGAAAATGCAATCGACCACGCTGAAAATAATGGAATTCCAAGATCAAAAATCATCATCGACCCAGGGCTTGGTTTCGGTAAAACCGTTGAACATAATCTTTTATTGATCAAGTGCTTGCATGATTATTTATCTCTGGGTGTTCCTATTATGATCGGACCATCCAGAAAGGCATTTATACGAAACATTCTCAAAAATAAGACCGAAAAAGATATTAGTCCCGATCTGGCTGTTGTGGAAACCGGTTCTCAGGCTGCAGTTGCTGCGGCAGTATTAAACGGCGCCCATATTGTAAGATCTCACAATGTCGCCAATACACGTGCAGTCGTAAAGATTATTGACGCTATTAAAAATGTGCAAACTTGATGGCTTCGTAAAAAGTCCAACTTCTGCGTTGCGCTTCATTTCGTCGTCATTGCGGCGTACGCTAATGTACGCACCCTTCGGGTACCGCGTTAGCGGATGACACAAAATTCGCGCGCCTTGAATTTTGAGCTTTTTACTTTGCCATCACAATTTTGACTTTTTACGAAACCACCATACTTAGGAATCTAACATTTATGCTCCTTGTTATCGATGTCGGCAATACAAACACTGTAATCGGCGTTTATGATGGAAGGCATCTGGTTAAAGACTGGCGGATACGCACTGAAAGGCGTACAACAGAAGACGAGTTTAACATCCTTGCCACCAACCTTTTTGCCGAAAGCAATATCAATTCCAAAGATATCGACAAAACCATAATTTCCTGCGTCGTTCCACCCATGGTAGCCATTTTCGACTCTTTTTGTCGCAAATATCTTGGCCATACGCCACACTGGGTCGATGCCAAGTCAGCTCCGAACTTACCGATACATTACAAAAACCCATCAGAAGTAGGGGCAGACAGGATTGTTAACGCAGTTGCGGCATTTCACAAATACCAAACCAGTCTTGTGGTGATAGATTTTGGAACAGCGACAACATTTGATTCTATTTCAGAAAATGGTGAATATCTCGGTGGCGCAATCAGCCCCGGA
>JAFDFH010000482.1 GCA_019309945.1 Deltaproteobacteria bacterium | reverse complement strand
AGAAATCGTGTTTTACCGCACCCGGTGGGACCTTTGAGCATCACCGGCAGCTTTAATTTTAAGGCGGCCTCAAAAACCAGAACCTCATCGCCCAGCGTAAGATAAAACGGTTCTGTTGTGATGTGGTAATCCTCGATTGCAATGCCGTTTTGTTTCTTGGAATAATCTAATGCTTTGTCTGATTTTTGCACTTTTAACTCCTTGTAATTCAACAATGACGTTTAACTAGTGCCCGAACGAAAACTAGATAGTTTTCCCAAGTTCAAGGAAGGCGAAGATTTTAACCGCAGGAATACATTAGCGTATTTTGAGGATTAAAATCTGAGCCTGACGCCGAAATTGGGGAAAATAGCAGTTTTCGTTCAGGCCCTAACTATCCGGAACATCCCCCTCAATGATTCTGTCCACGTCGCCTTCGTCGATCATTTCATCCATAAGATCCCTGCCGATGTTCGCCCTTCTATCCATGTGGCTTTTTAATCCGGGAATCGTATCATGGGGACCGGTCTTACCGACCTGGGGTTTTTTATACTTATCCACGACGACGGCTTCGGTGGTGATGAGCATCGATGCCAGGGATGACGCGTTTTGAAGCGTCAACCGGACCACTTTGGTCGGATCGATGACGCCCTGATCCAGAAGATCCCCGTACTCCCCGGTCTCTGCATTGAACCCAAATCCGTCACTTTTTTCCTTGACTTTTGCCACGATAACCGAATCATCAAATCCGCCGTTAGCGGCAATCTGTCGCAGCGGTTCCTCAAGAACCCGCCGGGTAATGTGCACGCCGTATTGCTCATCCCCGTCAAGATTTAGTGTGCCCAGGGTATTTATACAACGAATCAAGGCCGTACCACCCCCGGGCACAATTCCCTCTTCAATGGCCGCATTGGTCGCATTCAACGCATTCTCGATGCGCGCTTTTTTCTCTTTCATCTCCGGTTCGGTGGGCGCACCCACGTGGACGACCGCAACACCGCCGATAAGTTTTGCCAGACGCTTTTCGGTCTGCTCCCGGTCGTAATCCCAGGTCGAAAGATTGATCTGGGCTCTGACCGTTCGAATATGTTCCTCGATCTCCTCTTTGGTGCCGGCACCACCCACAAGATAAGTATTGTCCTTATCAGAAATGACCTGTTTACAGCGGCCCAGATGTTCGAGCGTAATGCCTTTAAGCTGGATTCCGACTTCTTTGGAAATAACCTTTCCACCGGTCAAAGCAGCGATATCATCCAGATTGAGCCTTCGCCGTTCACCAAATCCGGGTGGTTTCGTAGCCGACACCTCTAAATTACCATTCGTTTTATTGCTCACCAGGGTCGACAAGGCCTCGCCTTCAATATCGTCCGCAATGATAAACAGCGGTCCCTCCGCCTTTTTAATCTGTCTTAAGATGGTGATCAAGTCGTCCAGCGAGCGCATTTTTTCACTATAAATCAGGACGTGGGGATTCTCCAGATCGACTTGCATCTTTTTCTGATCGTTAATGAAATATGAAGATAGATAACCGCGGTCGTAATGCATCCCTTCTACGACTTCCACGGTTGTCGCAATGCCCTTGCCTTCTTTGGCGATAACAACGCCGTCCTTGCCCACTTGCTCCTTGGCATCCGCAATAACTTCACCGATCTCCATGTCGTTATTTGCTGCAACGGAAGCCACGTAGGCAATCTCATTTTTATCGCGTACGGGTTTAGACATATTGCGCAACGCTTCAACCGCAACATCAACGGCTTTATCAATCCCCCGCTTTAACGCCATGGGATTGACCCCGGTCACAACCAGTTTGCACCCCTCTCGAAAAAATCCCTGGGCCAGCAGAGACGCCGTGGTGGTGCCGTCTCCCGCTACTTTTGACGTTTTCTTAGCGACTTCATAGACCATCTGAGCGCCCATCTGCTCATACTTTTCTTCCACCTGGTCGATGAATCTGGCAACTTTTACACCGTCCTTGGTGACATGGGGAGGGCCGACGGCCCACTCAAGCATCACGTTTCGTCCCCTGGGGCCCAATGTAATTTTCACGGTATCCGCCATGGTATCGACACCCCGTTTGATCCGTTCACGTCCATCATGGCTAAATTTGATCTCTTTGGCCACCATGTTAACAACCTCCTGTTCATCTTAATTTAAAAAAACCTGTTCCCTCAATTCCTAAATCCCTCAATTCCTAAATCCCTCAATTCCTAAATCCCTCAATCCCTAAATTCAGAAATCCCTAAATCCCTAAATTATTACCCAACCTTTTGAATAAGATTTTTTTCCTGCATCATGGTAATGAATTTCATCACCGCTGTTTCACTTTCGGCAGCGGTCGCGTTATAATTTTTCCTGACAATTTCAATCATCTTGCCAAAATTATTTTTTCCATCCAGATTGGCTGAAATGAGCGCACTGCTTGAACCAAGATTATATAGAGAGGCATCAGCCGTATCAATGACAAAAGAGATTTCATCAAAATTAAAGAATCGCACACCTTCCCCGAACTGAAACACTTTTCCCAAAGCAATAACGTTTTCCATTCG
>JAFDFH010000110.1 GCA_019309945.1 Deltaproteobacteria bacterium | reverse complement strand
CTTCATAATATTCTGAAAAGAAAGAAAAACATTGCCTGGGTGATTCCTGCGATTGCTTTATTAATATTGATTTATGGTTTTTGCATCGAGCCTAACCAGGTAGAAATTAAACATTTATGGATTAAGGATGCCGGATTAAACAAAGTTTTGAAAGGTAGAATAGCGGTTCAGATTTCCGACCTTCATATCCGTATAATCGGAAAACATGAAGAAAAAGTTTTAAATCTGATTGAAGCCTTTAAACCTGATCTGATTTTCTTAATCGGCGACTATGTTAGGTGGGAGGGCGACTATGAGCCGGCTTTGACTTTTCTTTCCAGATTAAAGGCTAAAATTGGAGTGTGGGCTGTAATGGGGGACTACGATTACAGATCTTCAAGAAAGTGCTGCCTCTTTTGTCATGAACCAGGAAAAGGAATACCCACGCAACGTCATAACGTGCGGTTTTTAAGAAACTCCGTTGAACAGGTTAGCCTTCCTGGTGGTCGTTTGATGATCGGGGGAATAGATGAGGAGTTCGAAAATTCTTTTTCTAGAGAGACATTACGATTTTTAAGGAAAAATGCACAGGGCATAATATTGAGTCATAATCCACTTGTATTTGATTCGCTGGATAATGATCAGAACGTGATTATGCTTGCAGGAGATACCCATGGCGGACAGATTCCTCTTCCTTCCTGGATGTGGCGGATACTGGGTTATGAAAAAAATGCAAGATACAACCAGGGCCTGTTTATAAATGGAAAAAAGAAGATGTATGTGACACGGGGCATTGGCACCAGCCATCTTCCTCTTCGGATTTTTAGGCCTCCGGAGCTGGTGGTTCTGCATTTTTGAATTTGACAGGATGAAACGAAAGTAGGAAAATTCTATGACAGATTTTACTATATCCCTGATTCGAACCATCTTGATGATCGTATTTCTATTCATTATGGTTGCCTGTTCAACGCATGTGCCGCCAGAGCTTGTGCTTTTTGATTTTGAGACTGATGCCGAACTGGACCAACTGCGCTGGAAATGTTTTACACTTTTTTCCTTGTCAAAAGAACATGTTACCCATGGAAATCGATCTTTGCGAATGGGGCTTTATCCTTCAGATTATCCGGGGTTGAATCCAATCCTTGGTGTGAACGACTGGTCTAAATACACGGCAATTTGCATTGATATTTACAACCCGGAAAAGGAAAAAACGATGATATCCATTCGGATAGATGATCAAAAAGAAAATCCCGGTTATGCTGACAGATATAATGGGCGATTTATCCTCAAACCAGGGCCGAATCATATTCACATCCCTCTGAAAAGCCTGGTTACATCCGGCACCTACAGGCCATTGAACCTGAAAAAGATATACAGGTTATTAATCTTTATGGCCCACCCCCAGAAGAAGTATGTTTTATATGTTGACTATATACACCTGGTTTTTTGAAAACATAAAGATGTTGTCATTCTCCGCAGAGCACACCAAACCATCCGTACTATCCGATGGACCCTCCTTTACATACTTCCCTTATCGTATGTAAAAGAGTCCTTTGCAAAATGCCCCCTTTTGCCCAATTCCGGCGTCAGGCTCAAATTTTAATCCTCAAAATATGCTATGTATTCCTGTGGTTAATCCGCCTCAGGCGGATCGCCTTCCTTGCCTTGAACAAAATGGAACATTTTTCAAAGGTCTCTAAAACTCTTTGAAATGTGAAATGAATTCCACAACAAATGGAAAGAAATGTATGCATTTCTGTATAGCTGAAATTGGATTTTATTATAACTTAATGTTTTAATAGTTAATTTGTTCATTCAATCCATTTGGCACATTTTTTGAATAAACTAAAAGAAAGTTATTACCGAGTTAATTGCCAGTTACGTTCCAATCCTTTAACAGCTAGGAGGTTTAAACGATGATTATTAAAACTGATGGATTTGAACTTGAAATCTCTAAAGACTCAAATGTTTATTTAGGATCAAAAAATGCAGGTCAGATTTTTAAAAAATGGTCGGAGATTGATGATGATGCAAAGCTTGGGTTAGAAAAGATCCGAAAAGAAGCAGAAAAATTGATTCGGCAATCAGAGGGACTTATTTTATCAGCAAATGCATAATCAAAAGATTTATAATTAAAAAAACTGGCAAATGCTCTCTCAATTTCTTTTCAAAAGATTTTGACGATTTTATAAAAAGTTTGAAAAGATACCTTTTTAAGAGCGTCTTTTGTATTGGTTGCCGAGAGGGAGCATAAAAAGGTGAATCTTTGTACAATGTTTACGGATTCAACACCCATCAAACAGATTTCAATACAGCGACTTAAAAATAACGGAACCGGATGGCTCCGCGGGTAGGTTTAACCATAAGTTTTTGAGAAGTTACATATTTTCTCGATGAATCCCCAAAGAAACCTTTACAGGTAAAGAAAACTGATTGCATTAATTGGGCTGAGATGAATTTGAACTGTATTATCATACATTTCAGCGGGCCATTGCATGTCATGAGTCAGGCGGCTTGAAATAAGATATAAAATGAATTTTACAAAAAATAATCAACGCGATATCGCACGGGATACAATGAAATCCCCGATTTTTTCCGCCGATATTCCAAAAAGATCATCTATCGCCACCAGTGCAAGATATCTGTCTTCCCAGACAATGCTATTCTCCTGAACAATGTTCTTTATATGTTCATACTTTCCGCCGAGAGCCTTTGTTTTTTCATGGATCGAAGCATTTTCTTTAAATGAAATATTTAATAAAAGCAGGTTCCCGGTCATATTCGATGCGGTTGAGGAAGCGGAAATAACCGGAATGATGAGAATACTGCGGTCATCTTTCCGGCCTTTGCCGATATAAACATTTCCCTGACGCACGATGATCCGTTTGGTCCCCTTAAGCTGGGTGTCTGTTTCTACGCGTGACGGAATCGGTTTTAACACCCCTTCCTTTCGAATTACTTCAATCGTTGTTTCTTCTACTGGTTCACCAAGAAGATTTAAACGACCAATGCTGTAAAGGATAGATCCTTCGATCCCTGAAACAACACTCTGCAGGTTTTTAAGGACGATAATATTACTATTTGTAAGTTGTGAGATATTAATATTGTGAGTCGTGAGCGCTTCAAACAGAATGCCTTCAACCTTTTCACTGATTCGGCTGGTTCCAACAGTGACCGTCTTGGCCTGATGCTTGATGGCATCTACCGGGCGCGACATGCAATTCACCGATTCTCCCAGAGATTCAAATAATATGTTGAGCATGTTCAGCGCGGTGCCCTTTATATCGAAATCTATTTCGAAATCATTAACCGGAAGCCTTCCGGACAGGTATTTGAGCAGAAGGACCAGATTCGATGCCGCCTCAAGTCCCATGACGGTCGGAAAACGGTTTTGAACTTTTTTTCTTCTGAATTCGTTGTAAAAATGGGCTATTTTTTCCCTGAAGGATTTTTCAAGTATGACTTCGTAAACATCCAGACCTTTTTCGGCATAATCGTCAATTGACCGCCGGATATCTTCCCGAAATCCGTGAAGGAACCGTGACCCGTCATTAATGGCAAGGGCTGCATAATATCCCCAGAGATGCCCCACCAGGGTATTTACGATAGGCGCTAGATGCTCACTGACAATCGGAACGTGAAAAACATCGGCTGCATAGGGATCAAACCGGTTTTCACCCTCGTCTGCTATAACCACAGGTGTGGCTTTGTGGGCATGAAATATTGCAGTGTCCTTTATGATGTCGCCGATAACGGTTGACCGGGTTCCTGCGGCGCAGACAATGATCAGAGGTTCCGAAGAAAGATCGATGTGCTTTTTATCTTCAACATAATCGGTTGAAATCGTTTTGTAGCAGAGTTCGCTGAGCTTGATTCTGATTTCATCGGATGAAGCCTTATTTGGCCCGCTGCCGACCGCAGCCCAGTATGTCTTGGTCACGGCAAGCCTTTTGGCCGAATTTTCGATTGCACCGCGCAAGGCGAGGATCTTCTCCATGTGGGTCGGCAATTCAATAAGCTGCTTTATTTCCTCTGAAACAAAGTCATCATTTCGACACCCTTGAAGTCTGGCAATTTTGAGACTCAAAATGGCGCCGGCTACGATTTGTGAATAGAACGCCTTGGTCGAAGCAACAGACATTTCAACATCCCTTCCACTGCTGGTGTACATGACACCGTCTACCTTGAAGGTGATATCCGAGTCCCTCCGGTTGACAATGGCGATGGTATGTGCTCCCCGTTCTCTCACCATATCCACGGTACGATTTGTATCGGTTGTTGTGCCGGACTGGCTGATGGCAATAATCAGAGCGTCCGTCATACTGTCCGGACCATCATTGCTATTGAGCTTGAAACCGCTGAGTTCCGATGCCTTAAGTGCCCTGATATAAAACGCAGGATTATCCATATAGTAATTTAGAATATCCGCACAGGCCAGAGCGGCTACACCTGCGGTACCCTGACCGACAAAAAAGATCCGTCGTATCTGCTGGTTAACCAGAGCCTTTTCAACAGATTCAGGGAGCACCGTTTTGTCAAGGGTGGTGACGTATCGCCCTGTGCCGTCTTCTTTAATTTTCCAGCGATTCTGAAGTGTTCTTGCTACAGAGAGGGGGGATCCAGTGATTTCTTTCAGGAAGTAATGGTCGAATTCCTGGCGGTCTATGTCTCGGGATGTAATATCGGTTTGTTTTATCTCGCTTTCGTCGAGTTTTACCGGAGTTGTATCATAATAGACTGCTTTAATGCCATCCAATCCCCCGACTGATTCCTGGTCTAAAATAAAAATTTGTCCCCTGGTCCTGCCGTGTTTTCCTTCCACTTCTTTTTCACCGTCTAATTTGAGAAAAATGGGTGTTTCCTCCACCAGTCCATATACCTCGGATGCGGCTATATAGTGATTCTCAGCAATACCGATAAAGATTGCCTGGCCGCTCCCTTTCTGGGCAAGAAAAAGTTTACCCGGGGCCAGGTCAGTAAGCATGGAAATAGCATGCGATCCTTCGAAATCGTTGACAGCCAGTCGAAATGCTTCTTCCACATCATGCCCCTCACGGACATATTTCTCGATTTGAAGCGGAATGATCTTGGTGTCGGTGGTTATATCGTCCGGTATGAGATCTCCGTCTTTTTCGTACTCTTTTTTCAATTCCAGATAATTATCGATATCTCCGTTCAGGCAGGTGTGAATGATGCAGCTTTTCTGATCCAGGTTCTTCGTAGTTTTATTGTCTACAGGATGGCAATTCGGTTCACTGATGGCACCCACCGAGGCCCACCGGGTATGCGCGAAAACCGTATAATATTCATTGGGAAAGTTAACCAGGGTCTGAAGAATCGAGTCGTTTTTGATCTGTTTGCGCAAAAAGTCAATATTATCCCCGAGGCTGCCGATTTCAGCGGCAATCTTGTAACTCAATGTAATGCTAATACGTTTTTGTTCGTTTTCATCTTTTAACTCCCTTATACTGATGTGCATATTCAATAGCACACTTTTCCCAGTTCGCGTACTTAACTGATCGAGAAGGTTTGCGTTTTCAATGGCTTCCATGAAGCTTTGAAATTCCCCCTGGTCAAGAATAAACATCAGTGAAATGCCGGCCGAATCACGTCCCCTTACTTCAAGACGGTCGATACTGTTGAGCACAGCATTTAATTTTTTAAAGAGAGTAACAGTAGCAAAGGATGGTGTTTCATGAATGGGCGTTAAAAGATTCTTTATTTTTACGATATTAGTTTTGATCTCTGATTTAAGGTGCCAGGCAATATCTTTTAATACCTCGATACGCTGGGATATCGCTTCCACCGTATCGGATCTGAGATGTCCCATATCCACGGTCAGCCTTTTTTCTTCGGTTGCGATGACCGCTGAAATACGTTCGACGATTTTTGCGATTTCTTTTTGTATGTCACTGTTGGTATAGATTTCATAGAAGAGCGCATCATTTTTTAACGCACGGACGTCTTGCAACAAAGTGTCTATGGCATCATCCCCACCCATATAATTTTCGTGCAGAGGAAGATTGTCTGAAACACAAGTGCTGTAATCATGGGTTTCGATTTTCTTAATCTGCTCGTTCAAAGACAAAAGATTAACACGATCGCCTGGATTCTTCCTGTTTTTAAAGGAGACGACGCCTGCGAGTCCGCAGCAGAGAATGTTTTCCCGGTGCGGAAAAAATACGATGGATCCGGCTGGAACAACGGATATGCGTTTTCCCAAATAGACCTCAGCCAGAAGAAATCTGAGGAATCGGACAAAGAACCGGCTCATAATGTTTGATATTATTGTTTTGTACTTCATAGATCGCTCCATTTCTGTGAAATGAGATTATTCAGCAGTGCGTATCCATTGTCAAAGGTAATGCCTTTAAGGGCTTTCCGTAGCAACAATTTAGCTGGATAGGTCCACATCATACGGTTGTCTTCCATTACAAGAATTTTCTTTTTATCCATAAACAAATTCTACGGCAAACCCATCAGGAGTTGTTCTTGTGATTTTTCCTTTCCTTTTGATCGGTTTTCGTTGACCAGGAAACACAAACGTCAATGTTACCTCCTGCCCAACTGAAAAGGCTTCCATGGTTTCCATAAAGATACCACTTTCACTTTTATTTTTGACAATTCCCTGGTGAATTCGGCCTTCAACAACAAAATCCGCTACAGCATTGCAATCTTCCCTCGTGCTCCTTATTCCCCGCGTTTCCCATTGCCTGTCTGAATTTTTCATCTAAGAAATCCTTTGAAAAGCATACAATTTGCTTTCTTTGAAACCTATCCGGAAGCCCAAACAAAGACCGTGGCAGATTGTATTACTTCAGTAATTGGGAATGAAGCGCTTAACTACCCCATGTTAAATTCTTTCCCATATTTTTTTAAAATTCTTCTTAACTCATATTCCTGGAGCGCATTTAGGTTTATAAAACGTGCGCTCAACCGCTTGATAATTTGAGATTTACTTGTAATCTCGCTGATTTCAATATCAGAAATGATTTTAACACGGACCTTTCCCAGATGAAAATCATCACCGATTTTTATTTCTAATTCAAATGTTTTATTTAAAGGTTTCCCATTATCTACATAAACAAAGGAAATTCCGCCCAGGCTCAAATCCACGATTTCTTTTTCTTCGGGTGCATTAGGGTTGTAAATAATAAGATCATGGTTATCCACAATAAATCTTTGATTTTGTCGTTTTTTCCGTTTAAATATTTTAGCAATTAAAGCTATCATATTCCCAAGGCTATTTGGCGATACATTGGATAGAAAGATAATACCTAGTGTCCGTCCCGAAACGAGGATTTTTGTTCGAGATCAAGGCCTACGAAAAATTTTACCACAGGCATATAGTTGATATTCCGAGGATAAAATTTTGAGCATAACGCAGAGATCGGGCAAAAAGACCGTATCTGGATGGGCACTACCTAACCCGGACAAGCTGAACCAAAAAAATGCAAGCGATTTAAGGCACC